>JALWCU010000394.1 GCA_027015275.1 Bacteroidales bacterium
CTTTTGCCCTTGATACATCTGGTAACGTACTTTATTATTTAGACGATACTCTTATATGGCGAAATAATGACCTTTATACAAATCTATATAATAATCTAAATAATTCAACTTCACCCGCAGGATGGGAACAAATGACAAATACAAAAATTACAGGCGATTATTACACTGCTATTGCTGTTTCCACGACGCCTGCAAACATACTTTTTGCCGGAACCAATGACGGTAAGGTTTACAAAATTGTTGATGCAAATACAGGTGAACCTAGTATGACTGAGATTACAGGCAGTGATTACCCTTCGGGCTATGTTTCTTCAATAGCTGTTGATCCTAATGATGCAAATAATATCATTGTAACATTCTCTAATTACGGAATTCCAAGTGTGTTTTATTCTTCTGACGGTGGCAGTAGCTGGACTAATGTTAGTGGTAACCTGGAAGAAAATCCAGATGGCACAGGTAATGGACCTTCTGTTCGTTGGGCAGCATTCCTTACATATAACAATAAAAAATATTACTTTGTGGGTACGAGTACCGGTCTCTATCGCACTGATGATATAACTTCAGGTACATGGACTCAAGAGGGTGGCAGTATCATAGGTAATGTTGTTGTTGATATGGTCAGGGCACGTTCAAGCGACGGTCTTATTGCAGTAGCTACGCATGGTAATGGAATCTTTACAGGTCAGTTTTCATCCAGTACAATTATTAGCAGTGAGGCAAGAGAGCAGAAGCTAAAGATTTATCCTAATCCTGTTGTCAATGGCATAACAACAATTGCCCTTCCGTCCACAAACGGTAAATTACTTATCTATAACATGAACGGTCAGCTGGTCTATCATGCCACACCAATACAGATTAATCATACAATGCATTTGGAGCCATTGGCACCTGGTACATACTCTGTAGTGTATTATGTTAATGATAAGGTATTTAGACAAAAAATCGTTGTTAAATGATCTTTATTTTAATGCCGACAATTCCAATAAATTGTCTTATTTGTTCGTAGTAATCAATATTTGTTGTAAGGTGTTAGGTTTAATTGGTTAATAAAATTTGGTATAATTAAACAAAAAAGGCGACCGTCAAGGCCGCCTTTTTTATACAACTAATACAGCATTAATTTCTCTTTATAACGTCTCCACTACCCATCTTGTGAATTTCAAAGTTTTTCGGGTTGCCGTGGAAAATTATGTCGCCACTGCCCATTAGGCTGGCATCTAAAGATTCTTTTACTGTAGCATTTATATCGCCTGAACCCATTAGTTTGACTGCCAGGTTGTTGATCTTGATATTTCTTGCATCACAATCGCCTGAACCCATGAGCATTATTTTTGCATCACTGGCCGAATCACCTTTTATTTCTAGATCGCCAGAACCTTTAAGAGCTATTTCAATAGAGTGCAATGTGCCAGGAACATTTATAGATGCATCGCCAGAACCAAGTGACATAAAAGTTAAATCCATGTTCTGTGCCACGGTATTGATATGAACGTCTCCCGAACCTTTAGCTGCGATTTTTAGAGTTTGATTACCGTCTATAAGAGCGTTAAAAGCAACATCTCCAGAGCCCAGTGATGATATTTTCACGCCATTGTCGCTTTTAAATTCGCCGCTTACTTTGATATCACCAGAGCCCAGAGCATAAACGCCTTTGAGCCGAGGCATTGTGATTTTTACCTTAGCCCGTGAGTTTCGTATGCAGCCTTCAAAGCTAAGTTCCAGTACATTACCTTCTTTCTCGGTTTTCAGATGTGGTAATAGGTTTTCGTAGTCAGTAACTTGCACAGAGAAGGTATCACCAGAAATTATATTTACGTCCATAGAGCCGTTGACTTTTACAACAGAAAAATCAGAAATATTGCGGTTCTCTGTTACAATCTGTCCCTTGCCAGTAATACATGAGGTAGGTGCACAAACGATTGATTGGTTGACCCAAAGGAATAATGTGCTAAAGATCAATAAAATAGTTCTGCCCATGATATTTGAGTTTTTATGTTTTTTATTTCATGTTACGGCGACAACCAAGGTCTACACATGGACTATTATAGGGAGCGTCATATGCGTCAGTCACTGCAGTACAATTAACCGATACACCGACAGAGTTTGGCGTCAGTCACTGCAGTACAATTAACCGATACAC
>JALWCU010000395.1 GCA_027015275.1 Bacteroidales bacterium
CCTAGTCAAACTCCACCACCACACCCTCAAGACGCGGAAGACTGTACCCATACACCCTCCGGTCTCGTACTACTTTAAATTTCCGTCCTTCAATTTCTTCTATTGCATACATAGGCTTTGTTTTTTTTTGAGGCTAAGGCGGTGCATTATCACACACTTTTTGGGCCTTATAACCTTTAATTTTGTCGTGCAAAAATAATAAACCCTTTTATAATTACAAAATAACTATTAATTATTCTGTGTATTAGAAGTGTCTCTTTGTGCAAGTTCTACTTTTTTCACTCGCCCTTCCTCAATATACACAGTCTTGAAAAGATTGCCACTCTTGTCATAAAAATATCTCTTACCTTGATACAAAACACCTTGACGGAACTCACCTTCAGAAGTCAGCTTACCATCCGCATTATAAAATCTAAAGAACCCAGAGCCTGAAAATTGTTTGTATGCATGTATTGTATCTCTCTGAGCATTAGTAGGATTAGTTCCTGCAATATAAGTATAATGCTCGGTCCTGGAAGAATCTTCCTTACCCTGCTTATAATATTTTTTCAGCTTCAAAGCACCCGTATTATAATATTCCAAATACTGCCCATCTTGCAATCCGTTTTTCCATGAACTTACCTCATGTAATTGTCCACTAGGATAATACTCCTTTATCCGTCCGTTTTCCTTTCCCCCGCTCCATGTTCCTTCAACATATTTCTTGCCGCTGTCATAGTAATAAACTTGCTTTCCCGTACGCTTGCCGCTCTTATCATAATGCCACATAAATTTCAATTTCCCATTTGGATAGTAATAACGATAATCACCTACCCATTTATTTCTTTCCCACCTGCCTTGTTCACGTATAGTTCCATCCTTGTAATATGTTGTTACTGGTCCAAATATGTGATTATCCTTGTAAAAGCTCTTGCTCTTAATGTTTCCGTTTTTGTAATAGACTATCCACTCGCCTTGTTTTTTGCCGTTTTTATAAAAACCTTTTTGAATTATCCCATTCTTGTATGTATCATTAAAATATAGCCACAGTCCTTGCTTACGTCCCTGAAGGTCTATTCTATTTATAGTATCCCCACGATAAATTTTATAAGACCTCCATTGTGCAGAGCCAGTAGTAATTAGTAAAAACATAAAAATATTTAAAAGAAAAATTCTCATACTAAACTTACCTTTTGTGAATGAATTTCGTCAATAGTAGAACCCATGAATTTACGAGCTTTTATGTCAAAATCTTCTGATACATCCGTCGTTAAGAATATACGTTTATTTGACCGAGAAAGTTTTGCATCTATCTCACTGTGTCTATCCAAATAATCCATGAGGCTATATGCTACAATGGGTCCCTGTGATATGACTTTAATATTTTTATCAAGGTACTTATTTATCTTTGGCAGCAGCAAGGGATAATGAGTACATGCAAGTATAATTGTATCAATATCAGAATTTTGGGACAAAAGAGAATCTATACATTTACGGACAAAATAGTCTGCTCCATCCCCCAAATGCTCATCATTTTCCACAAGTGGCACCCACATTGGACAGGCCTGCTGATAGACTTCTACCTCTGGATATAATTTATTTATTTCCAGCTCATAAGACCGTGAGCTTACTGTACCTGGTGTAGCCAATATTCCCACTTTTCCTGTTTTTGTATAATTTCCTATTGCTTCAGCACTCGGCCTTATGACACCCAGAACTCTACGTCCCGGGGCAATGCGTGG
Organism: Bacteroidales bacterium; assembly: GCA_027015275.1. Classification (GTDB taxonomy): domain Bacteria; phylum Bacteroidota; class Bacteroidia; order Bacteroidales; family S143-33; genus S143-33. Next base: position 1,722 of record JALWCU010000395.1, read on the forward strand.
CAGATCCTTCTGCTGTATTGTTCTCAGAGCTTTGGCCGAAGCCGTGTTACATGCAAGGATAATAAGTTGAGCGCCCAAAGAAAAAAGCTTTTTTACAGCCTGCAACGTGTACTGATAAACAGTCTCAAAAGAACGCGTACCATAAGGTGCTCGTGCATTATCACCAAGGTAAATATAGTCATAATCGGGCAAAAAAGACAAAAGCTCCCTGAGTATTGTCAATCCACCATATCCAGAATCAAAAACTCCAATATACATGTTGCTATGATTTATACAAATTTTGAGTTTATTATGACCAACATTAATGCAGAAATATACTAAGGCTCAAGCATTTGTAATACACACAAACGCCTATAACCATAACTTTTGATAGAAACAAACCTTGTCAAATTAAAAGTATATTTTCCATGTCCCTCCTCACTGTCGAAATTATCACTAATCTACATAAAAAACTTGCAGGCCTGATGACCTGCAAGTTACATAAAACAAAAAATATTAATCAATTGCTTAGTCCAGACATCAGCGCACTAGACACAAAATTACTTAAGTCCCAATGCCTTCTTGACTTCTGGTGTTATGTCAGTTACCATATTCTTATTAATATAATAAACATTGTCATCTGTCCATACAGCCATCAACTTCTTTGCCTTAGCAATAGAATCTACCTTAGTCTTAATCTGATCCTGAATAGGCTGAAACAGCTCAGTCTGTCTCTTTTGCAGGGTCTGCTGTGCCGTATTCTGGAAACTAACTATTCTCTGCTGCAAGTCCTGTAATTCTTGTTCTTTCAGCTGTACAACTGCTGGCGACCATTTCGACGTATCGCTATCAGGTAACTGCATATTATTCTGATATTCCTGGAGCTTTTTGTTATACTCTACTTGCATTTCTTCAAGCTGATTCTGAACATCACGATATTCCTTTTCCAGTTGTGCCTTTGCCTTTTCTACGGCTGGCAATGTCTTGAGTACTGAATTGAGATCAAAATAACCAAACTTCTGGGCACTGACCATAAACCATGAGCCCATTACTAAAATTAAAATTGCAAACTTTTTCATTTTTCCGTGTTTTATTAATTATTTATTTAATAACCTAATTTCTTGAGGACCACATCACTACGATCTAACTCTGGATTAGCGTAAAGAATTTCGCCTGTAGCTTTGTCAAAAACATAATCTATATGGGCCTGTTCTGCTATCTCCTTGACAGCATTGTAAACATTATCCATTATTGGCTTCATCAGTTCCTCGCGTTTCTTTGCTAGAAGGCCATCTGGACCAAAATACTTTTTCTGTAATTCCTTGACCTGCTTATCCTTGTCCATTATTTGTTTCTTCATACGGCTCTTCATCTCCGGCGTCATCAAGACCTCATTATCCTGATATACTTTGAATAGAGAATCAACTTCGTGGACATGTGCATCAATATCACTACGATACTGCTGTGCCAAATCTTGCAGTTCCTTCTGTGCATCCTGATATGCTGGTATCTTCTTTAATATATAATCTGTGTCAACATGTGCAACACTCGATTGCTCTTGCGGAACAACAAATGCCATAACTGACATTATCAACAGAGCAGTAAGTAAATAAACTGTTTTTTTCATAAGTAAAATATTTAGTGTTTAAAATTGATGACCTAAAACAAAATGATAATGGAAACCACTAACCTTATTAGAGCCTGGCAAAGCATCCAGTCCATAAGCAAAGTCAATACCCACGAGACCCATCATAGGAATAAACATTCTAACGCCTACACCTACAGAACGATACAGCTTAAACGGATTAAACTCATAAAGATTGTACCACGCATTACCAGCCTCGGCAAACCCCAATACATAAACTGTTGCCATTTCCTTCAACAACACAGGATAACGTAGTTCCAGAGTATATTTGGAATAAAGATGCGCAACATTGTATCCCCGAGGCGTTATAGCCTCCCTGTCATAACCTCTAAGACTGATAAAATCCTTACCAAAAGCATAATACCCCATCGGGTCTCCACCCATGGTATAACCTTCGAACGGCACAAAACCAATTTTCTTGTTATAATAACCCATCAGGCCATACTCAAACTTAGGCATAAATACCAAATCACCAATGACAGGGAAAAACCACTTACCTTTTATGTTTATCTTATATAGCTCTACCCATTTCATCCTCTCAGCCTGTGTCATGTGGGCATAATCACGCTTAAGAAACAGTGAATACGGCGGCGTAAGCTTCAACGTTACCGACAAATCAGAACCATGACGGGAATAAAGCGGATTATCCACTGAATTACGACCAAAAGTAGTGGTCAGACTAATCAAATTATAACTGCCGTTAGGTGCATTTATATAAGTCTGTAAACTGTCAATCATATAATAATCAAAAGACAAAGAATTAGAAAGCACAAAATAATCATCTGGCCAGGAAAGTCTGCGCCCAAGCCCTACCTGTGCACCAAACATGTGCATAATCCTGCGAGTAATCATAGGGCTCTTATCAGCCTGCTCTTGAGTAACACCATTTGAAATAATATTCGAATAAACAGAAATAGAAAAAGTATTTGGTTTCTTACCGCCAAACCAAGGGTCAACAAACGAAAAACTATATAATTGGTAAGTCCGCCCATTTGCCTGAGCAGAAATACTGAGCTTCTGTCCGTCACCTACTGGCAACGGCGCCCATGACTTTAGGTTGGTCAGGTTGCGAGCAGAAAAATTATTAAATCTAAGGGACAGGCGCCCAACGAACCCCAGATACCCCCAGCCGCCAGACATCTCAAAAACATCACTGGACTTCTCAACTACATGATATTTAATATCCACTGTGTTATCAGCTTGATGCGGTAATGGAGTCGGCGACAACTGCTCTGGATCAAAATTACCAAGGTTTGCCAACTCTCTTACCGAACGTATTAGATCTTCCTTATTAAAGAGCTGTCCAGGCAACGTACGTATCTCACGCCTTATCACATGATCATTTGTTCTTGTATTGCCAGTAATTATCACCTTGTTTATCTTGGCCTGCTGCCCTTCATAAATCATTATCTGCACATCGACAGAGTCATGCTCAATCTTAACTTCCCTCGGGATTGCCTGAAAGAAAAGATAACCATTATCCAAATATAGATTAGCTACTGCATCATCGGCATTGACCAGACGATTCTGCAAGCGCTCCTGATCATAAGGATCACCTTTCTTGATATCTAACTTTTGAGACAAAAACTCAGAACTGTACTTGGTGTTACCTACCCAAGAAATGTTTCTGAAATAATATTTATTTCCTTCAAAAATCTTAATATAAATGTTCAAATACTTACGACTAATTGGATAAACAGAATCCTCAACAATACGAGCATCCCGATATCCGAGCTTATTATATTGCTTAATAATATTATCCTTATCCTTCCTGTATTTATCTGGTATATAGCGCGATGGTTTCCAGAAGCGATAGATTCTTTTTCTTTTAGTGTCCTTCATCCAGGCATAAATCTTTCGTACAGGAATCTCCTTATTGCCACGAATGATAATATTCTTAATCTTGACGCGATTATTCTTCTTTATACGGATAAAAAGATTAACAACGTTCTGATACATAGTATCATCAACCACCTTAAAAGTAACCTGGGCAAATGGATATCCTTTCTTTTCATAGTAGTTCTTAATCTTTTTCTTTGCCTCTATCAACAAACTATTAGAAACCTTCTTGCCCCTTGTCAATTTCAACAAATCCCTAATATCATCTTCCTGGGTCTTGTTAATTCCAGAGATATACAAATTCATTAAACGTGGCTGCTCCTGCAAATAAAAATTCAGATATACTTTGTCTCCCACTATCTTGGTTATCGATATCCTCACATCAGAAAATAGCCCTTGGTCCCATAAACGCTGAATAGCCTGCGAAATATCATCACTTGGTATTTTTATTTTCTGTCCTATTTTCAAACCAGACAACATTACAAGGGCATCTTTACTCAGATACTTAACACCAGATACCGAAATATCAGCTATGGTATATTCCTTTGGGTTGGAATAATCTACAAACTGTTGTGCTTTCAAACTGCTAACAAAAAACACTAAAAAAAGCATCAAAACAGATACTAACTTTCTCATCATAAACTTCTTTTATTTAGACAATTGTTCAGAAATTTTACCAAAGCGACGCTCTCGCTGCTGGTAATTATATATTGCTTCAAAAAATTGTTCTTTCTTAAAATCCGGCCACAATATCGGCGTAAAATACAATTCCGCATAAGAAATTTGCCACAACAAAAAGTTACTTATCCTTATCTCACCGCTCGTACGAATCAAAAAATCAGGATCAGGTATTCCAGCAGTATATAAGTGAGATGAAATAGTATCAACAGTTATATCTTCAACATCCAGTCTGCCCTGCTTAACCTCCTGTGCAATTTTCTGAACAGCATAAACTATCTCATCCCGACTACCATAACTTAAAGCTATAACAACATTCAGAGCTGTATTGTTCTTGGTCTTTTCCAATGATTCTTCAACAGCCTGACGAACATCAGGCTTGAGCTTGGACATATCACCTATAACTCTTATACGAGTATTCTTCTCCATTATATTATCCAGCTCATCATGTATTCCCTGCACGAGCAATGCCATCAACGCATCTACTTCTTCCTTTGGCCGCGACCAATTCTCACTCGAGAATGCATACAAAGTCAAATACTTAACACCTATTTCTCCGGCTGCTTCTACCACTGCCTTGACAGAATTAACGCCCTCCCTATGACCATAAACTCTCTCTCTATTTCGTCTCTTGGCCCATCGCCCATTGCCGTCCATTATTATAGCAACATGGGCAGGTACTTTATTCAAATCTATTTTC
>JALWCU010000396.1 GCA_027015275.1 Bacteroidales bacterium
TCCATCATTGTCATTTGCATCAAGGTAATTTGGAATTCCATCTCCATCAGCATCACCATATCCTTCACTCTGATCACTTTTGCCATCTCCATCACTGTCGAGGTCGATCCAGTTATAAATGCCATCATGATCCACATCATTATCTCCAAGCGTAACTGAATCTGCATATTCCATGGCGTCGGAGATAGTATCATCATCACTGTCATCATCTAAATAATTGGGAGTTCCATCTCCATCATTATCTGAAGCACCTTCTATGGAGTCAGAAATTCCATCCCCGTCACTATCTGTATCCAGCCAGTTAACATCACCATCATTGTCAGGATCAGATCCAAAGGTCACGCTGTCAGCATATTCCCTGGCATCACCTATTCCATCTCCATCACTATCAGTGTCTAGGTAGTTGGGGATACCATCTCCATCTGTATCACCTGTTCCTTCTATTCCATCTTCAATCCCGTCTCCGTCGCTATCTGTGTCTCTCCAGCTTACAATTCCATCATTATCTGGATCAGTCCCATTGGTGGCACTATCTGCGTATTCTCTGGAATCACTGATTGAATCGTTATCGCTATCTGTATCTAAAGCATCTATCGTTCCATCACTATCTGTGTCAACAGCACTTCCTCCGTCAGTCTCCACATAGTCATTTATACCATCACCATCGCTGTCTTTGTTTAATGGATTAGTCCCCAGAGAATCCTCTGTACCATTGGTTAAACCATCACCATCAGCATCACCATTGGGACCATCTGAATCGTTTGCATCAAGGTAATTGGGAATCCCGTCTGAATCACTATCCCCTGTTCCCTCATTTGCATCAAGGGATCCATCTCCATCTGAATCGGTATCCTGCCAGTTGAAAATGCCATCATTATCTACGTCGTCACCAAATTGTTGCGCATCATTGAATTCAGTTTGATCGCTTATTCCATCACCATCACTATCTGTATCAATATAATCTGGTGTACCATCTCCATCGGTATCAATTGGAGCCGTAGATAAATCTGTATCTCCTGCCTCCATTTTATCACTTATCCCATCGTTGTCACTATCTGTGTCGCGATAATCAGGGGTGCCATCTCCATCGCTATCTACCGGTGCAGTTGAAATATCAGAATCCCCCGCCTCATCTAAATCTGAAATATTATCATTGTCGCTGTCCTGATCTAATGCGTCAATTGTACCATCCCCATCAGTATCCACTGCACTACCCCCGTTAGTTTCATCATAATCACTAATTGTATCACCGTCACTATCAGGGTTATTGGGATCTGTACCAAGCGTGGCTTCAACTTTATCATTTAACCCATCCCCATCGCTGTCAGGATTTGCCAGAATAAAAACTGCAGGTGAATCTTTTGGAATAGTGTAGGGCATAGTTACTCTTGCATGGGAAGAAATATATGTATTATTTGGTACATTGTGGTCCACTGTTACGACAAATTTAAATAACCTTATCTCTCCAGGTTGCAAAACATCCAGATGGAATCTAACCAGATTATTTCCTGAATCGTATTCTCCCTCATCGCTGTCAGCTGCATCTGTGAGAGAGATCCACTGGTTTCCATCAAAATATTCAAGAGAACCTGTGGAAAAAGTAGTATAACTGGGTATCTCATTTGTAACCACTACATCTGTGGCTTTCACAGGAGATGTATTTTGAACGGTTATTACATAAGTAATTTGATTATCATAAAATACCACATCAGAGGGATTTGAGTTCTCAGTAATGTCAACATCGGGAAGTATGACAGAAATTGTCACATCGTTGGTATAAGATTCCCCAACATTGTCAGTCATTCCATAAGCTATGTTATGAATAGTGATGTTACTGCCTGGTAAGGTTTCAACAGTTACACCAAATGAGACACATAAATGATCCTGTGGTTGCAAATTGCCAAGGTCCCATTCCACGCTTCTGGAAACATCCTTCCATGTTCCTCCATCATTAATAAATGCAAGAGATAGTCCTTCGGAGAGCTGATCCTGGATTTTCAGGTTCTGAATTATATCACCACTCTGAGTGCTGGTATTGGTGGCACATACAGTATATGTAACTTCATCTCCTCTTGTAGCAAAAACCTTATCAGCACTTTTCTGCATTCCTAAAAAAGTT
>JALWCU010000397.1 GCA_027015275.1 Bacteroidales bacterium
ATACCTGACCCATTTTATGGCCAGAATGAGCAGAAAGTACAATGGGTGAGCCAAAAAAAATGGATATACGAAAAGAACTTTTTTATAACAAGCAAATTTCTAAAACACAAGAATATTGAACTCATTTTTGACGGGATTTATCCTTTTGCCAGTGTCTATATTAACGGCAAATTAGTTATCAAAGCTGACAATATGTTTCGCAGGTGGCAAGTGAATGTCAAGCACTTACTACTCAAAGGTAATAACAGTATCACAGTCAAATTCGCGCCACCACTGGTTTATGATTCAATCCTTGCTCAAAATTTTCCATATAAGCTTCCCGATAGCCGGGTTTTCGCGCGTTCAGCAGCATTCCAGTATGGCTGGGACTGGGGTGCACGACTCATACCTGTCGGAATATGGCAGAACGTTTATCTCCAAGCATGGGACAAAGCACAGATTACTGATTTATATGTACGAACCGAAAGTCTAAACAAATCACTGGCAGCTATGTCAGCTTTGATTGACATTAATGCGCAAAATAGAGCGAAAGTTACTATCTCACTGCAATGCAAGGAATATGATGTTTTTCTCTCTAAGACCACGTTGCGACTTCACAAAGGTCTGAACCACATTGTTTTGCCGTTTTATATAGCCAATCCACGGCTGTGGTGGCCACGCGGTATGGGTAAACAAAATTTGTATCATTTTATGGTTAAGGTCCAGGGAAGGAACATTAATCTGAGTAAATCGCTGCGCACTGGCCTCAGACAAATAGAGCTTGTACAGAAAAGCGACAGCATTGGCCGTTCATTTTATTTTCGTGTCAATGGCCACCGGATTTTTGTTCATGGTGCTAATTATATTCCACAGGATCAATTCCCTTCTCGTGTATCTGATAGCCAATACATTGCACTACTGAACGATGTGTATAAAGCAAACATTAACATGCTACGCGTCTGGGGTGGCGGGATTTACGAAAAAGATAAATTTTATGATTTGTGCGACAGCCTGGGCATTCTCGTATGGCAAGATTTTATGTTCGCTTGTTATTTCTATCCTTTTGATAATGATTTTGTCAAAAACACAGGACAGGAAGCAATCTACCAGGTCAGACGCCTGCGCAATCATCCGAGCATTGCTCTGTGGTGCGGTAACAATGAAGTGAAAGAAGCATGGTACAATTGGGGTTATCAAAAATTGCTAAGATACAGCAAAAACGACTCGATAAAGGTATGGCATGGACAACAACTAATTTTTGACTCGCTCTTATCGGTAGTGGTTGACAGTCTATCACCTGATGTGCCTTATGTTCCGACTTCGCCGCAAACAGGCTGGGGGCACAAAGAAGCCTACAACAGTGGCGATGTTCATTATTGGGGTGTGTGGTGGGCAGGATTACCTTTCGAAGCATATCTATCGCATGTAGGCCGATTCATGAGTGAATATGGCTTCCAGGCATTCCCAGATTTGCGCACTCTCAGAGCTGTTCTGCCCGATAGCTCTATGAACCTGCATTCTTCCGATCTGCTAAACCATGAAAAACATCCACGCGGCATGCAGCTAATTCATTCATACATGGCTCGTTATCTTGGTGTGCCTAAGGACTTCGACGATTATGTTTATTACAGCCAGCTCCTGCAAGCTTATGGCATAGGCATAGCAATAAAAGCACACCGCACTGCAAAACCCCGATGTATGGGCACTATGTACTGGCAGCTTAATGACTCGTGGCCAGTCATTAGCTGGTCGAGCCGTGATTACTACGGACGCTGGAAAGCTCTACAATATCAAGTCAGGCGCCTGTACAAGACAGTGATTATCACTTCACTGAGAAAAAATAATCAGACTGAAATTTATGTAGTCAGCGACAGCACAGATAAAATAAACGCATGTGTAACAATTCAATTGTGGGACACACGTGGCCGGCATACCACGGCTATCGATACATCAGTAACCATTTATCCAGATACCAGCCAAAAAATCATTAGCCTAAGTTTGTCAGATATTGATACGACAAAACAATTTTTTGCAGTTTATCTAACCGACAGCCGTAACCACGCCATTGATAGCAGCACTGTCTTGCTCTCTTACCCCAAATACATTGATTTCCAGCGAGCAAAAATA
>JALWCU010000398.1 GCA_027015275.1 Bacteroidales bacterium
CTTGTAGGTCAGCATGAACCATTGGATAAGTTCACTAACAATGCTTTGCTATACTTTGCTCGTGGCGTATCAATGTACGAACTTTATATTTCGCCTGATATACTGACAGATGCAGAGTGGAGAGCTATAGCTCAATCTCTTAAATGGGCAAAGGTAAACTTTGATATTCTTAAAAATTCTTTTTTCATAGGCGGCAATCCTGCCAGGCGCAGACCTTATGGATATATTCATTTTGCAGCTAAAAAGGGTATTGTCGCTGTCAGAAATCCATTTATTACCAAAGCGCAGATGTATATCCAGCTTAATCAAGCTTATGGCTTAGAGTCAGATGCCAATAACCTTGTAATCGAACAAGTGTATCCTTATCATCAAATTTTGCCAAATTTATATAGCCAAGGCGACAGCGTCGAGATTACTCTCGAAGGTTACCAGACAGCTGTTTACGCTGTTTATCCTTTGGAACAAGCAACTTATCCACTTATTACAGGTGCTAAATTCAAAATAAAACAGCTCTCGGACAATTCTGTTGAATGCACACTCTATGACCTGACAGAACCCAAATTGCTGAATAAAAAAATTGTATCTAAAATCACCGACACCACTGGCAAACAAGTAAAATTAAATAACATAACGACAAGCCCATACAGAGAACATGTAGAGACACAGTTTATCCCAGAGGATAGCACGATTCTTTTTTCTTTTATAAATCCCAGCGCCAAGCATATACAGCTTGCTCTGCTATACGAAAATAAAAATAAACCAACCACATTGCCTACTGTATTACTAGTTATGAATAGTGATACACTCAGGCCACACATTACTAAGCAAAAAGGGAAATGGATATGGCAGACTTATGACATGGACAGTGATACTTGCAAAGGTGAAATCATCTTGTCCCATGCCCAGCCAGGAATATTCCAAGCCTATGGAATATATGACGAGATATTACCGCAGAAAAAGATAATCATAAAAACAAAGCGCCCTGTGAAGCTAAAAGTCTTTCCGCCAGAGATATACGACGCCGGCATTGTGCGCAAAAACTTTAAAATCGGCGAAATCGTGAACTAATATATTAAGTACTGTCTTGACAACTAACTGGTTAGTAATATCAGTAAAGCGGTGCCTGGTTGTTCTCAGATGTTTGTTAAGGCTTCTGGCAATTTTTCCTTGATCTTTTGTGGAGTTAATTTTCTAGCAATATTCATATCCACATTATTATCAAAAAGCGATGCAACTGTTACATTTTCAGAGTTTTTTATATGGCTCTGTCCTGCAACTACAATTACAGGTTTGTCATATTGTCTTGATAGCTCTATGACCTTTCCTGTTACTTTACCTTGTAAGCTCTGACTATCAAAGCTGCCTTCGCCTGTGATTACAATATCAGCCCAGTGCATTTTCTCTTCCAGTCCAGTGATGGAAAAAATTATGTCAGTGCCAGCTGAGATTCGTCCGTGGAAAAAAGCTTTTATCCCAGCGCCCAATCCGCCAGCTGCACCTTCTCCTGGTGTGGTATTCAGCGATATTCCCATTTCATTATACACGACTGCCGCTATATTTCGCAATCCCCGATCAAGCAGTACTGTCTCTTCCTTATTAGCGCCTTTTTGTGGACTGTAAACATAAGCAGCACCATGAGGTCCAAAGAGAGGATTATCCACATCCACACATGCAGTGATCTGCGGCCATGAGTAGTCGGGCGAGCTGATATGCTGGATTTTAATCAGATTACGCCCAATAGGTAAAACAACATTATGTTGCCAATCCACAAAGCGATAATCTAAGGCGGCAGCCATGCCTATTCCCATATCTGTAGTGGAGCTGCCGCCAAGGCCAATGTATATTTTTTCTGCGCCAAGTCTAATGGCCTGTTTTACCTGTAGTCCAAGCCCAAAAGATGTGGTATTCATAGGATTCCGTTCTGTTGGCGCCAGCAATTGCAGGCTACTTGTAACGGCAAGTTCTATATACGCATATTTCTGCGCCTGAGCCCAAAGAAAATAAGATTTCAAGGGACGCCATAGCGCATCAACAGCATCTGTCTCAATTCTTTGTACATTTAAGTTCTGATTAATAACATATAGAAATCCTTCGCCGCCGTCAGAA
>JALWCU010000399.1 GCA_027015275.1 Bacteroidales bacterium
CTTGTCCTTGGTACTCGCAGACTCAATACTAACCTGTCGTAGATTATCCTGCGTGGCCGGTAACCGTTTCCTACATCTCCTGTTGCCTCCTTGTAAACTTGTCGCTCTGACTCCATTATGGCCTCTATCATCAAGCCCAACAGTTCATTATAACCATCAGGTTTACTTGCAATTTTGGCTAAAATAGATTTAATTTGACTACGTGTAAGGTTGAGCTATGGTAATGGAAATCTCGTTCTTTCCATTTTCTTATATTTTTTTATTTGTTGTTTCTGCAAATTTAAGAACTCTAACTGAGCTCGCCTTACATACTTTTTGAAACACTACCCTTTCCTTTTTGCAATTTTGGATACTTTATAAAAAATCATATCTAAGCTAACTACACTGAATGTAAAAAAGGCAGTTTTAGAGGATTTTTACCCCTAAAACTGCCTCAATGTCTATAGATAACCTGCTTTGTATTAAATAATTAGACTTTTAGCTAAGACCCTATAAATATTTTCGCAAAGTTTAACAAAATTATCATACTAAAGGTGAATTTGGCTCCTTTTTCATTGCCCAATAGGTTATCCTTGTGGTCAGACGTGGCGAGAGTTTATGCAATAAATAGGTGAGCTTACCTTCGGTTGATAATACAAGGATGAGGCGTTTGCTATATACTGCCCGATAAACATGCTTGGCTACCTGCTCTGGAGTCATCATTTTTTCCTCTTTACGAGGTGTGTCCCCTTGTGGTGAGCCATCGGCTGTGAGGGCTACTTTACGAATATTGGAAGCTGTGAATCCAGGATGCACGATAAGTGTGTGAACACCACGATTTATATTCTCAGCCCTTAATGTGGTAAGAAAACCGTACATTCCAAACTTGGAAGCGCTATAAGCTGTTCGAGCTGGTAATGGTGCTACACCAGCAATAGATGAGATGCCAACGACAGTGCCTTTCTGCTTGATTATTTCTTTGATAGCCGCATGTGTACAATATACTGTACCCATCAGATTAATGTTAATCACCTGCTCAAATACTTCAATCTTTAGCTGATCAAAAATGGCTCTCATAGAAATTCCAGCATTATTAATAAGAATATCAATCTTCCCAAAACGCTGCAACGTCCGCTCTACGAGGCTGTGGCAATCATCTTTGTTCGTAACATCAGTCCGGACAGAGAGGACTTCAGCACCTAAAGCAGTTATTTCATCAGCCGTCTGTTGCAATCTCTGTTCATTACGTGCCGCAATAACGACTTTTGCTCCCATGCGCCCCGCTTCCAGCGCCAAACCTTTCCCTATGCCAGATGAAGCGCCTGTAATGATTATAACTTTATTCCTGAAATAATTTTCTAATTTTTTCTTTGACATAAACTTAAGCATTTGTGATTGCGACAATATTTGAGTAGTAAGTTTAAATTTTAATTTGATTGCAATTAACTCGCATTTTTATAAATAGCTAACTAATTAAATACCAGGCTACTGTTTATCAGCATATTACGCATAACTCAAATTGCAATATATCGTATGTAGTTGCTATTTTAGACTGTCATTAGTTCTTTGGATTTAAGTTCCAATGCTTTATCAATTTTTTCTGTGTAATCGTCTGTAAATTTTTGTACTTTTTCCTGTGCTTCCTTTGCCTCATCTTCTGAAATTTTAATATCAAAATCATTATCACCCTTTTCCAACTTTTTTATTTCCTTGAGTGTATCTCGGCGAATGTTACGAATTGCTATCTTAGCCTGCTCTCCCTCTTGCTTAACTAACTTGACCAACTGCTTGCGGCGCTCTTCTGTCAACTCCGGAACGTTTATAAAAAGAACTTCACCATTATTTGTAGGATTAAATCCCAGATTAGCTCTAAGTATTTCTTTTTCAATAACAGGTAGCATGTTTTTCTCCCAAGGCTGGACCACTATTGTACGAGGGTCTTTGACTCCCACAGCAGCTACTTGCTGCAAGGGAACACGTGAACCATAATATTCTACTGTAATTTCCTTGAGCATTGCCGGTGATGCCTTACCAGTATGGATTTTAGCTAATTCTTCCTCGAGGTGGTTATATGCCTTTTCCATACGGACCTGAGCATCATCCAAAAACATCTGAACTTCTTCGGTCATAATATCATTATTTTTAATTCTTCACAAAGGTAATAAATTAATTTGATTCTGTTTTTTCTAATCAAATAGTTAAAATTCCTTAACCAAATAAGGATTAAGCAAACTGTGTGTGTATTATTATTGAAAACTAAAAAACTGAAGACTATGAAAAAAACATTGTTTGCTCTAATCGGAATTCTGACAATCACATCACTGCTGTTCTTCACTTCTTGTAAGAAGGAGCAGAAGGTTGATACTGATACTGTAGAAGCAGTTATCGACGCTGATAATGCAACTGCTGAAGGAGTTGTATTGGCTCAGGAAAACACCGGCGAAAATAGCAAAGCTGAATATGCCAGCTCCTGCCGTACTGTAACCCGTTCTATAGATCTTATACATAAAAAAATTACAGTAACAATCGAATTTAACGGCACCTGCCCAGACGGCATTCAGCGCTCTGGCAAGATGACTATCGTTGCAGACTTGGGCTGGAGACGCGATCCATTGGGTAAAGGTGTTACAATCACCTATGAAAACTTCACCCGCGGACGCAGGATATTCAACGGTACTGTCAATTACTCTGTAAATGTTGTGGGAGACACTACAGACTCAAGCGCTGCTATTGTCATGACTACTACAATGAAGGACTTTAGTATAAAATTTCCTGATAGCACATCTGTTACCCTTAGTGGCACAAAGAACATAGAATATGTGAGCGGATTCTTCACATTCTGGGATAAGACTGATGATGTGCTCAAGATTAATGCACAGATCCAGGGCACAAATCGTAAGGGTGAGAAATTCTCAGCAGTTAGCGACAACATTATCATAAAACGAAATTGCAATTGTTTCTTCCCCGTATCTGGAACAAAGACTATTTCATTTGACGATGGACGTACTTACATAATTGACTTCGGTGATGGAACATGCGATCGTATGTACACGGTAACATACAATGGTCAGACCTATAACTTTGAATATAACCCTCAAGATGATTAAGCCTATTGAGAGAACTTGTGATAAAAAAAGAGGCTGTCCAAAAGGACAGCCTCTTTTTTTATCACAAGTATTGACATTTTAACTATTTACCCAGTCAGACAAATAGCTAAATTTGTCTGTAAGCTTGCCATTTCGAGTAATTGTAGCACGCTCTATTACGCCTTCTGTGTCATCACCCAGTAAATAAGGAAATACTTTTTCTACGAGTACTGAACTGAATGCTTCGCTTGAATCACGTGGTAGCTCGCCAGGTAGATTATCCACTGCCATAACAGTAATATTTTTGTCATTGCTAAAAGCCTGCTCTTCTTTGCCTGTAGCTGGATTAAAGTCATAAAAAGGATCTGCTATGGTCGAGGCACGCAAAGTAGTCCCAACTGGGCCATTGTCCACATCGCAACTAATATCAGCAACAACTTTTATATTAAACCGCGGATTGCGTGTATCTTCGGCTGTAAAAAACTTAGGTGCTTTTGGATCCCAGAAATGTGCTGCAATATACATATCTGCAATATATGTATAAGGCAAAAAAGTGGATTCAAACTCCTGAGGATGCTCGAAAAAGTATTTTAGTTCAAACTCACGTCCCTGTTTGTGTCTGACGTAATGGCAAGGATCAAGACGCGTAAAGACTGGATAATCATAGTTTTCTATCAGAAAATTCTCTGGTATTACTTCTTTGACTCCAAATGTGCGTAGCGTCTCCATAGCACCATGAGACACACGTCCGCCGCCTGTTATGACTATTTTAAATGGCTTCGTTATCTTAACATTTTTGCGTACATAATCATACATTTCTTCCTGGCTCTTGAAACTATGTGCTGGAGGCAATTCAAATTCCTTAAATTTCTTACCCCAGGCTCTCATGCCATTATAAGCTCCAACAACACCTGCCCAATAGCCGAATGCCACGAGCCTACGACCTTGCCTGTCCGTCAGATATTCATAGTCCATCAGGGTAATGCCTTTATCGAGTATGGCCTTAAGCAAAGGTTTGTTGTGGTCTTGCTTCTTAGCCACATGAGCGAAAAACATGTATTTTTTATTCGGAATAAGGGCATCAATCTTGACTTCTTTAACCCCCAGGAGAATATCACAATCACTCAAATCTTCTTTCAGTGGAAAACCTTTGTTGACATATTCCAGGTCTTTGAACCCCCGTATATCACTGGGTTGAACATAAATTTCGACATTAGGAAACATTTGCTGTAATTTCTTAGCAGTATTAGGGGTAAGTGCAGCACGCCAGTCAGGTGGTGTCTTTGTCTCTTTTAGCAAACCTATCTTTATTTTTTTCATTGTACAAAATTTTTAGTATTTCACATTTTACCAAAATTAGTGAATTTGACTTTTTTACAAAAAAAATTTAACTTTGCAACCCCAAACAGCGGTTAACGTATAAAAAACGTTATAAGGTTCTTTATGGGGCTGACATGGTATTGACGGCAGACAGGTGGGTCTGCCTGCACGCCGGGGATGTAGCGTAACCCCGTTAACAATCGCTGCAACTCAATAAGTGCCAACAACACTTCTTACGCTCTCGCTGCCTAAATAGGCATATCTGCGCCGCAGGATGCGGGCAGAGCGAGCACCCCGCCCAATTGGTTTTCCCGGGCTGTTTTCCCAGTAGGGCAATGGGGTGTCAGTAAAAAAACAGTCCCCTGGACAAGTAGCCAGGGCTTGTCTGGGTATTAAATCCTGGCTTTGGTAGTGGGAGCCCGGTCCCGAGGCATTACCCGCTACCGAAATTCAATATCGGGGCTAAGCGTGTAGATGGCAGGCTGGCCGTCTGTCCGGACCCGGGTTCGACTCCCGGCAGCTCCACTTTATTCTTATAAATTGTTACCTCCATTAATATTCTATATTACAGCAAGTCATACCAACTTCCTGATACATTACGAATTTACTGTATTCTCATTTTCGTTTAGCATATCTAGTACAGACTTATACGGCGTCATGATTTAGATGTTTTGCTCACAGCATTATTACCCACGTTTATATAAACAAAATGGTAATAAAACACCAAGACATTACAAGTTTTACCTTCAGCATGCCACTAACTGCTAATAATAAATTAGTAGGCATAAATGGACTAAAAGGCATTAATCAAAAAACCCCCTGACCTAATAGCCAGAGGGCAAACTAAAAAAAACTGTCATTACAAGCTATGCCTGACTAGCAATTTTCTTTGCAAAATAGGTCTTCTTGATAAGGTCATAGAAAATGATCAGACCGCCGAGAACCATCATTCCGTCAGGTAGCAGGCGGAACCACATCCATGGCTTCATAGGCTCTACTGCTTCTCTGAGACGTGCGAAGTAATAACCCTGATCAAAAGCTATCTGTGTTTGATGAATACCGATAATGTAGGTTGGCAAAGCAAACAAAAGCACGCCGAGTGTTAGCAGCCAAAATCCCCATTTACTAAGTTTCTCATTCCATTCCAGGCCATTAGCTAAGGAATTGGCACGAGAAGTCATGTAAATAAATGCTATAGCCACATATCCAAATGCGCCTAAGAGAGCAATATGACCGTGTGGCATAATCAGATATGTTCCATGTGCGTAATAGTCTATAGTTGGGGTATTTATTAACATTCCAAAGAAACCGGCACCTATCCAATTCAATATAGCAGAGCCAGCAATCCACATGAATACTGTATTGAACTCATTTTTCTTGCCTTCGAGACGTTGTTCACGCTGATTTTTCATGGCTTCGACTATCATCAGTGCCAGAGGAAGTGGTTCGAGAGCAGAGAAAATACCACCAATAGCAATCCAATATTGGTCAAGACCTTGCCACCAATAGTGATGTCCGACACCAAGAGTACCACTAAACGAGATCAGCAGCAACTCGAATATCATTGTCCTAACAGCTGTTTTATATGAAATAAGTCCCAGTGAAACTGTAAAAAATGCAATAGTCCCTGCAGCAAACATCTCAAATGTCAACTCTACCCAGAGGTGAATTACCCACCAACGGTAATAGTCATCAACAGAAAAATTTGGCATAACCTTAGTCAAAGGCATCATTCCGGCAATATAAAGAGTAGCTATGGCAAAAGCTGCCCATATAATTGTACTAACAATAGGATTGTTTTTTGCTGCCTTTCGTATTAATGAGAAGACAAGCAGGAACCAGAATACTAGTCCCAGCACAAGTCCTATATCCCAGGCACGACCAAGGTTGATGAGCTCACGGCCTTCGTTACCGAACCAGAACCAAGTCTCCCTCATGTGACCAGTAGCACCCATATACAGACCATATAATGCGCCTACAGCAACCACCAAAAGAGCAATCCATAGCACATCTACCAGCCATGGCAATTTATGATCCTTGTTTGCTACCCATGGTGCAACTAGCATACCTCCTACTAGCCAGCCCACAGCTACCCAAAGGATTGCAATCTGTGTATGCCATGAACGAGCGACATTAAATGGGAAAAGTTTTTGCGGAATAATCAAATCTTTCGCCGGTTCTGTGTACAGATGAGCCAGATATCCACCAAGGAAAAGCTGAATAACGAATAGTCCTGCTACTATTGGTACATATTTTAGTAATTTTTTCTGTGAAGGATACAAGCTTGTGATTTTCATAGCAGGCTCGAGAGGTTCGTCCTTTTTGAACAAATATTCATAAGCTATGTAAATAACGATAATAGTCAATGTCCATAGAAGTAGAAATTCCCAGAGAGAAACCTCATGATTGAGGAACTGGATATTCTGGTCAATTCCCTTGACAAAAGGCCAGTTGTTAGTCCATGTGCGTTTTGTTCCTGTACGATAAGTAGATGCGAGAAGCTGCCCCCAGTCGAAGAATGCCGCCATTTTCCTTGCTTCTTCGGGTTTGATGAATCCACCTGGGAAAGCTCGCTCTTTGTCGCCATTGACAAGCATATTAACAATATACGCTACATTCTTTTTGTAAGCTTGTGTGGATGCTTGTGAATATTTTACGACTTTGTCCAGTTTTGTGTCTTGCTTGATGTCTTGTTTAACACGCTCCTTCACTGCACCCAGCTCTGTATCTGACAACTGTGCTTTGGTCTTACCATACATTTGCTGGGCATAATAATTATAAAGAAACTCCATACGATTATGCAAAAGGTCTGTAGGAAAATCAGGTCCCATATATGCACCCATACCGAGCATGGTACCCCAATCCATTAAATCAAATTCTTGAAAATACTTTTTGCCTTCAACAACATCATTGTAGGTATAAAGTATCTGACCGTCTGAGCCCACAACTTTCTGTGGTATAGGCGGAACCTCTTTGTGTAGAGTAACAGTATAAAAAATAAGAGCACTGACCATTATAATGGCCACTACCCAAAAACCAACCATTAAATTCTTTCTGGTCATCAGCTTGTCAAGTAATCCTTCCTTCATAACGGTATTTTTTTAAGTTTTTAAAAGTTGATATGTTGTATAATTATTACTCAAAAGTAATATTTAATATATAAAACTCAAAAAAAATTAATTCATAATGCAATCATCTAACAATCTTTTGATTGATTGATGAAGTGCTTCTAAAAAGTACACCTCTATTCGTAGAAATAAATACGTTTAACTTTGATAAGTGGCAACTTTACAGTATTATTTTAATAACAAGGTGATTATAATGCCCTTAAAAAAAATATTCGTCCTTTTGACACAAACTACTTGATACAACTTTTATTAGCCTCAATTCGAATATTCTTCTTCAAATCCTCACCTATGATAGCTGTAATGGTTGTCTATAGCAAATTTTAACAATATATCTGAAAACGTGATGCGTCGTGCTATTTCTTCTTCGACTTGATAAAAAGATACCTGTATGTCCATAAATTTCAGTCTGGCCATTGTGTCCAGTAAAAAAGATTATAGCCTTAAGTAAATCAAAATTAATTATACCCCGTTAGCAAAGTTAATTTAAGCTAAGATACAAAAATTTCCTATAAAATATCTACTCTTTGAATTGTGATTTTTCTAGATGTGCTTTTATCATACGCTTGGCAAGGATTATAATCCCAATGAAATAAAAAACAAAAATAGTCAGATAAATACTCTTACCAGTAAAAATGAAAGAATCGTAAAAAGCATGTACTAATACAGCGGCGACAAGGGCAAGCGATATATTTAGCAATTTTTTGTTACCAAATTTGGCGAGTGAAAAGAAAAAGCCCTGTGTGATGCCCATGATAAAGTGAGCTGGCACAGCAAGAAAAGCTCGTACTATACCTGTCGAAAATCCATCCTGGACAACATACATTATGTTCTCTACTGTTGCAAAGCCTAAGCTAATGGCAGAAGCATAGACAATTCCATCAAACCATTCGTTAAACTCCTTGTTTTTGTATATAAACAGAAGGAATGGTAAGAACTTTATTGTCTCCTCAGGCACCCCAGCATGCCAGAAAGCCAAAGTAAAAGCTCTGGCAAAGCCCATCACCTTGGCTGTACCTGAGCCACCAACTCCAAATAAAATATAAATAAATATAAGCACAATAGCTGCACCTGCTCCCATGCCAAAAGCCTTTAAAACAGCCTTTAGTGGCTCTCGTTCATATTTATCCTGTAGATAAATGTAAAGCAGCAGCATCAAGCCGGGAGCCAATGCCAGAGCTAACAGAGTCATAGCTTAGCGGTTTATTGTCCGTAGATTTCTTTTAGTTTGCTGAGAAGGGCCTGTCCGCGAAGGTTTTTTGCAATTATTCTGCCCTGTGGATCAAGCAGAAAATTTGATGGTATAGAATTAACACCATATTTTCTGGCTGCCTGGCTCTGCCAACCACGTAAGTCGCTGACATGGTACCATTTACCTAGTCCGTCAGATTGTATAGCAGCTGTCCATGACTGCTTATTTCGGTCTAAGGACACGCTAAAAATCGTAAAGCCTTTTGTATGATATTTTTCATAAGCTCTGACTAAATTTGGGCTCTCAGCTCGACATGGACGACACCATGATGCCCAGAAATCGACTAAAACATAATTTCCTCGCGTCTGCGACAAGCGGAGAGTATCACCTTGCGGATTTGGCAGGGCTATCTCGGGTGCAAGAGTGCCTATCATCGTTTTTCCATAAGCCAGTACACTCTGGACGTATTGTTTGACAAAAGGATTCTGCTGAAAAGGCTCAAGGCTTTTTGCCAGTTTTTTGTGAACATCGTAGAATTTATCCAAGGGCAGCTGCTGTGCAATTATTATAGATGAAACCTTTCCAAGATTTTTTTCTATAAGTTGTGCATATTCCTGTTGTTGCTTTTTCTTAAGCTGCTTGCGGTATAGGTCAAGTTCATTATTTATTTGTTTATCAATACCTTGTGCGTCAAGTATTACCTGTGTCAGGGAGGAACCTGTAATAACAGAATTAGCTGGATGCTTAGCGTCAAGGACAACACTGACCTTGTCGCCGGGTTGAAGAACGAGCATGACGTATTTTCGTTGGCTTATCATGAGTCCGAAAAAATCAGGATACTGAAGGGTCAATTGCAGCTTAAATGATCCATCCTGGCCTATCTGCGTGCTTGTTATATCTTTTTTTTGCACAAGTTCTCGCAGCCATACCTTGTTGGTACTAGACGTACGGTTTATGACCTTACCTTGCACCGTAACGTTTTGTGCCAAGATTAATGAATTGATTATAAGTAAATTAACCAGAATTACCAAAAGTCTTTTCATGTCTGAGTTATTTTTTAGATTTGTGTAAAAGACTAAAATTTACAAAATACTCTGAACAGCTTCCAGGTCTTTAAGTCCGCTGCCTGTTGAGAGCACAACATTTTTAGACCCTTCTGTTATCAAGCCTTGGTCTAAGTATTTTAAAAATCCAGCAAAGGCTGCTGCGGCAGCTGGCTCGGCAAATATTCCTGTATTACGTGCAAGTAGTTTTGAAGCAGCAAGAATTTCATCGTCGCTGACCGAGGCTGTTTCTCCCTCATATTTGAGCAGGAAATCTCGAGCCATGTAGAAATTACGTGGTATATCCACAGAAATTGAATCTGCTACTGTATTACTTGGTGTATATTCGAAAGCATCATGATACAGGTTGCTAATGAGGTTAGAGCTCCGTTGCGCCTGGACTGCTATGATAACAGGCATACGGTCAATAATACCAAGCTTAAGTAAATCTTCATATCCTTTGTAAACGCCTGAAATTATAACGCCATCGCCTACTGGAACAAATATGCGGTCTGGCAATGAGCGCAATTGGTCGAAAAGCTCAAAGGCAACAGTCTTTTTGCCTTCGATAGTCAAGGGATTAAAGGCTGTATTGCGATTGTACCAGCCATGCTCTCTTGTAGCTTGTATGCTAAGGTCAAATGCCATATCATAATTACCGTCAACTGTTCTGAGTTCGGCACCATACATCAGTATTTGCGTGAGCTTTGCCTTTGGCGCCGAAGCTGGTACATAAATAATTGCTTTTTGTCCCTGGGCTGCTGCTATTCCAGCAAGGCTACTACCGGCATTACCAGTGGAAGCCGCTACGATTGTGTGTATATCATGTTCTTTGGCAAAAGCTGAGACTATAGCCGAAGCCCGGTCTTTGAAAGAAAAAGTCGGGTTCTGTGAGTCGTCTTTGATGTACAAATCAAAATTAAGCTGGTGGTCATCGAGACGCTGGACAAGGTAAAGTGGTGTTTTACCAATTCTCAAATTTGGCAGAGAGCTGAGAGATTTTATTGGCAAAAGTGGCAAAAATTCCTTTTTTTTTAACTCATCAAATTCATGCGGTATATGCTGATAATCATAGAGAACCTTGAGCACACCGCGTGGGGGCTGCTCTGAGTCGTTGTGTTTCTCACATTTGGGGCAAAGATAAATAACCTCGTCTGTGTGGTACTGCTCACCACAAGTTGTACATTGATAATGGAATTTCATGACTAAACGATTTTAATTTTTTCACGTTTTCCCCCCTGACCAAAGACGACAATTTCGTTATAACCAGCGGCCTGAGCAAATTCTATTGCCTTATCCCAATATTTACCGAAATCTTCTGGGCTGTGCACGTCTCCACCTATTGTAACATCAATATTAAGTTTTCTTGCCTGTGTTACTGTCCACAAATCTGGCACAAAATCATCAGAAAGTCCTCTGTAGAAGCTACGGGCATTTATCTCAAGCACTGCTCCTGAAAGTTTTATAGCATGCAGTGTAAAGAGTATCAATTCCTTGTACCAAGACTGTTGTGTATCAATCACTCCACCAAGTCTTTTGTTGTACTTTTCCAGCAGTGTAAGATGCGCGACAATATCTGGTGTGTCACTGGTAAGCATCTCAACAACAAGCACATAATAATCCTGGGCGAATCTGCGAACATCGTTATCATAAATTTGCTTTAGTCCTCGGATGAATACATCCGAAGATTTGTCAATGTTAAAAGGCGTACCATCAGGAAAATTGCCAACATAATGCACACTACCGACTATCACATCAAGGTCAAACTGTCGCAAGAATGAAATTTGCCTGAGACCGTGCAAATAATCTGCTTCGAAGCCTCTGAGAAGGAGGATTTTATCGCTATATTTTTCTTTTGCCTTTTCCAGGTCCTGGAAATACGACAGAATTTTTTCATAAGGCATATTCCAAGCCGAAGGAAATGGAACTGGGCCATGGTCAGTCATGCCAAGCCGCTCAAAACCATGGTCTATGGCAGCCTGTACTATTTCGTCGATAGATACTTTGCCATCGCTGTAATTCGAATGTGTGTGGAAACAAGCTTTCATTTGTTAAGATTTAAAGAATTAAATTGAACAAAGTTAAACTAAAATTGAATGAAAATCGAAAATCAAGTTATGACTATTAATAAATTAAAGTTTTAGCTCACTATCCAATCTTTTACCAGCCTTTGTAATCTTACCATCCTTTATCTGCCCCCATATCCAACCGGCTATGAATCCTAGTCCGAGGAAGGTAACCATTGCAGCATACATAGAGAGCAGGTGGAGCTCCTCTGCTATCCAACCCACAAATCCGCCTAATATTACTCCGCTGAATGTATAAAGTCCAGTGAAATATCCCTTTGGATAAATACCGTGAGCTTGCCGTAGATGCTTTATCACAGTGTCTAACCGCCGAGAAAACTCACGTCTGCCTGAGATAGTGTTCAATTTTTCGGGAAACTCTCGGCTGAGTTGCAAAAGAATATCTTTATTTGCTTTACATTGCTGACAATTCTCTATATGCAAGACTGTGTGTCGTGCTGCTTGCTCAATCATATCTATATTAAAAAAACTTATATCTCGCTGGTTTATTTTCTCTTTACCCTGAAGAATATTTTGATGTAGCTGTACTATCCAACTGTCGCTCAAGTTTACTATCATTTTTGAGAAGATTTTCATTTGCTGAAAGATAAGATTTTTGAGCAAAAATTAGAATTTTCATGACTATCAAAACATTTTTAAATTATAAAACCCTAAACATCAATTAATTACAACAATATAAGCTCATAGGCTTTTTATGAAAAACAAAAACTATTTTCGTTATTCAAAACAAATTTGATAAATTTCATATCGAAACTATAAAAACCGTGGACTATGAAAAAAATCATCTTATTATTCACGTTGGTAGGCTTACTATCAACTGGTTATGCTCAGCAGCCTAAGAAAGATGTGCTCAAATTTCAGAAGCCTGGCTATAGCTACTATTACGATGTCATAATGAAGCAGCTACAGAACTATTATCAAAAGCAGCAGGTTAAGAAGCAGCACAAATACGCTACAGTTGACCTGAGTGGGTATGATCTACCGAATAAGAAAAGTTTGTACAAATACTATTGGCACAATCCGCCTATTTCACAGGGCAACACTGGCACGTGCTGGGATTTTTCTACAACGTCATTCTTTGAGTCAGAAGTTTACCGACTGACAGGCAAGAAGGTTAAGCTAAGCGAAATGTGGACTGTTTACTGGGAATATGTAGAAAAAGCACGTGGATTTGTCCGTACGCATGGAAAATCTTTATTTGACGAAGGTTCTGAGTCTAATGCAGTTACCCGTATATGGAAAAAATATGGTGTTGTACCAGAAAGCGAATATATTGGCAAGCCCAAAGACATGCCATTCTATGATCACAGTAAGATGGTCAAAGAAATGAAAGCTTTTCTCAAAGGCGTTAAAGAAAATAATCTGTGGAACGAAGACTTTGTTATCAGCACAATCAAGCAAATTTTGAATAAATACATGGGTGTACCACCAACAAAATTTACGGTTGATGGCAAGGTATATACACCAAAAACATATCTCAAGGACTATCTGAAGCTCAATCTGGATGATTATGTTGACATCTTGTCTTTGAAGCAATTCCCATACTGGAAGCAGGTCGAGTATCCTGTGCCTGACAACTGGTGGCATGATAGCAGCTATTACAATGTACCGCTGGACGTTTACATGGACATCATAAACCATGCTATCAAAAACGGCTATACTGCTGTCATTGGCGGTGATGTATCAGAGCCGGGATTTGACCGCAAGACACAATGCGCCATTGTTCCGACATTTGATATTCCTCCGCAGTACATTGATGAGAATGCTCGTGAGTTCCGCTTCTACAACCATACAACAACGGATGATCACGGCATGCATCTGGTTGGCTGGACAAATTACAAAGGTACAATCTGGTATCTCATTAAAGATTCAAGCAGTGGCTCACGCAACGGTGATCCAAAGTCTCTGAATTTTGGGTATTATTTCTTCCGCCAGGATTACTTCAAGCTAAAGATGATAGACTATATGATTAACAAAAATGCTATTCCAAAGCAGTACCGCAAGAAAATGGGGCTGTAAAAATTTGTGATTGCTTTTTTTGTTGCCTTGCTAGTGTCAGACACTGGCAAGGCTTTTTTTTGCTGGTTAAAAAATTTTCTACTCTCGCCCGTTCCTTTTAATTTTACACAAATACTCTGACTTTCGTGAATATGTCAAAAATAGAGATACATTACAGCGTGTGTCCGCGAGACTGCTACGACACGTGTACCATGAAAGCGTATTATAATGTAGAGAAAAATGACATCGTGCGCATGGAAGGCGACGCAGCCAATCCTTTGATTGGCTCGTTCCTTTGCCCACGTGGGGCAAAGGACCATGTGCGCAGGCGCACACGTCGCCTTGTACGTCCGCTCATCAGAGACCATGGACAGCTCAAACCCATTGATTTTGAACGAGCCTACGATCTTATTGCACAAAAAATTAAGCAAATTATCCAAACCAATGGACCTGAGTCGATTCTTTATTATGATTATGCTGGCAATCAAGGTGCCTTTACCACACTCTACCCCAAACGGCTGTGGTACAGACTTGGTGCAACACTAACGGACTGGTCTCTTTGTACAGGAGCAGGACACGCAGCATTGAAACTGCATTATGGGCGGCGGACATTTGGTCTTGACCCGCTGACACTCAAAGACCGCAAAATAATTATAATGTGGGGTTTTAATGCCTTTGTAACAGCGCCCCACATCTGGGCATATATACGCAAAGCACAAAAGCAGGGAACAAAAATTATAACCATTGACGTCAGAAAGACACGGACAGCTGCGCAATCAGACCAATTTATCCAGGTACACCCGCACACTGATGTGCTTCTTGCCATTGGCATAGCCCGCGTCATGATAGAACATGGGCTCGTAGTCATGGAGTTTATTCAAAAATTTACACAAGGATTTGACCAGCTCAAGGAACATGTCATGAGCTATGACATGGACTTTATTGCAGCAGAGACAGGCATTGACAAGCAAACTATTGAGCAACTTGCTGTGAGCTATGCTTCATCAGCGTCACAAGCTATAATGATAGGTGTTGCTCTACAAAAGAGCCAAAACGGTTGGCAAGCTGTGCGCATGCTATCGCTGCTACCCACACTCGTGGGGCAAAAACGTGGATTTTACTATTCCTATGGTCCTGCTTCTATTTTTGACGATGAGTATATGAGCGGCGAAAAATTGGTCTCTCAGACTCACATAATCAGTCAGGCCAGAGCAGCTGAAATGTTAAGTCAAGGTAAATTTCGTATGGTCTTTGTGTCAAGTGCTAATCCAGCTGTTACCGGTCCTGGGGCTGATTATTTTTTCAAAGCTCTGCAAAGTATGGAAATTTTTGCAGTTGTACAGGATACCCATCTTAGCCGCACAGCCCAAGCAGCAGACCTTGTGTTACCAGCACCGAATTTCCTTGAGAAAGAAGACTTTATTCTACCATGGGGGCACAATATGACACGCTTTAGCCATGCAATTGTCCGAACCGATATTCCGACAGAGATTGAGCAGATGTGGCAGATTAGCCGTCGTCTGGAGCTAAAAGATAATTGGCTCTACGAAGACCCACGACAAGCTCTTGTATATGCGCTAAGAGACAGCCTCGATAGTCCAGAAGAAATATTCTCCGACCCCGCACGCGTACACAGGCTCAAGACATATCCGTCTGAGCAATTCTCGACTCCCAGCGGCAAGATTGAGCTTTATTCAACAATTGCAGAAGGGAAAGGCTATTCACCGTTACCTGGATATAAGAAAGAAGCACAAAACTATGATTTTAAGTTAATTAGCTCTGCTGTATCGGAATATACGAATTCACAGTTCCAGGAAGTATATGGACCTGTACCAGCAATAGTACACATTCACCCCAAAGATGCTAAAAAATACGACATTAAAAATGATGACGAAATTATTATCTTCAATCAGCGAGCCAATATTTGGCTAAAGGTCAGACTGGACGACACGCTCCAAGCAGGTATGCTCTGGACACCACGTAATCTCATAGGACTAAACGGTGTGCCATTGAACCAGCTTGTCAATCCCCAACCGACTGGTATTGGCAAAGGAAGCACCTACAACACTGTGCAGGTTGGGATAAGGAAACTTTAATCTTGCATTACCATACACGCATAAAGCATAGGATCGTGTGTCCGAGTGGCATTATCATCCACTAATCTATAAAAAGCATTATTTGAACTAAATTTATTCTATAAAAAGAGCATGCAAGCAATTATGCCTACATGCTCTTACAGTTAAAAAGTATGATTCTCATGAACTTACTTTTCGCTTTGTTCTTCTGAGTCAGTTTTTTTCTCTTCTTTTTCGTCCTTGTCATCAGAGAAATCAATCAATCCTTTGTCCAGGAGCATGTTGTACCAGCGCAGCACTTTTTTAATGTCAGAAAGATAGACACGGTCGCGGTCATACTCTGGTAGAATTTGTGCGAAGTATTCTAGTATCTCGTCTTTGCTAAGATCTTTGGGCTCAGGCGCTCTACCAGCTTGCTCTTTTTCGTAAATGCGTCGGAAAACTTCCTTCAGCTCTATGTCGCCATCTTGTGTGAAAATTGCTATATCCTCGAGCGAGCTAATTTTTTGCTGAAGAAAAGCCTGCATGCGTTTGCCTGTCTGCAATGATTCGACTATAATTCCTTTGCGGGATTCTTTGACCACTTTAAAGACTTCGGGATAGCCTGATATTGAAACGATTTTTGTCAAATCCATGGTTCTGAGATTTATGTTTTGTGTTTTGCAAAATTAAAACTTTTTTTGAGAACCGATTAAAAAAGTGTGCTTTGACAATGGAAGTGTATAAATTCGGCGGTGCTTCGGTTCAGAATGCTGAAAATATCCGCCAGCTGGCAAACATTGTAAAACAAGGTCCCAGACCTTTGATAGTCGTTGTCTCTGCAATGGGCAAAACGACAAACAAGCTCGAAAGGATAGCCAATGCTTACTACCTCCACAATAGAGACTACAAAAATGATGTTTTGGAATTGAAGAAATATCATTTTTCCGTTGCACAAGAATTATTTGAGCCACAGGACAAAGTATTCACAAAATTAGAAAATCTATTTGGACAGCTCAATGAACAGTTACAGCGCCAACCGTCAATGAATTATGATTATGACTATGATCGCATCGTGCACTTTGGCGAACTGCTATCTACAACAATAATAAGTTGCTATCTGAACAGGACAGGCATAAAAAACCTCTGGATAGACGCAAGGGAACTGATAAAAACAGACAGCGATTTCCGTCGTGCAAAAGTGATGTGGGCAGAGGCACAAAAACGAATAAAAGAAAGACTAACATTCACAGATACAGATATTTACATAACGCAAGGATTCATTGGCTCTAATATCAATGGACATCCTGTAACACTGGGGCGAGAGGGGTCAGATTTCTCAGCCGCAATATTAGCATGGGCTACTGATGCACAGAAAGTAACTGTGTGGAAAGACGTCGAAGGCATATACTCAGCCGACCCAAAGCTATGGCAAGAAGCACAACGTTTTGACCAGCTGTCTTATGATGAGGCAATAGAACTCGCCTTTTACGGTGCAAAAGTCATTCATCCCAAGACTCTCAAACCGCTAAAAGAAAAATCCATACCCCTGTATGTCCGCTCTTTTATCAATCTCCGAGCCAAAGGGACAGTGATAACAGACTTTGACCGGGACTTATCACCTATGATGCCAGTAATCATTGTAAAAGATAATCAGACTTTAATCAGCATAAAACGACAAGACAGCGGATTTATCAGTGAGCAAGATATGGAACTGGTGTTCTCAATAATCAATCATTACAAACTCAATAACAATGTAATGCAGCGCTCAGCTCTGAGCTTCTCTTTTTGCATTGACTTTGACCGTGTACATCTGGCTTTTTTCATAGAGGAACTCAGGCGGCATTTCTCGGTAAAATACAACACAGGTCTGAGACTAATAACAATACGGCATTATGACGCAGAAACCATAAAAAAAATGACTGCTGGCAGAGAAATTTTTCTCCACCAGCAGTCCCGCACAAATGTGTATTTAGTGGTAAGATAATTAAAAAAATTATTCAGCGAACATCTCGGCTATCAGATCCTTGTACTTTTCGTTCAAAATGCGACGACGTTTCTTGAGAGTCGGCGAAAGCTCACCTGTGCCAGGCGACCACTGGTCAGCAACAAGACGAATAGGTCCGATTTTTTCGTAAGATGCCAAAGATTTATTAATGTTATTAACTTCATCTTTGATAAGCTTGAAAACTTCTGACTTAGAAATAAGATCTTGGTTATCAGTATATTCTATGCCATTTTCTGCGGCCCACTTATGAAGGACCTCAAAGTTAGGCACAATAATAGCCCCGGGCATTTTTTGGTTAAGCCCAAGTACAAACGCCTGCTCTATGTACATAGAAGATTGCAAATGATTTTCAATAGGTTGCGGCGCAATATACTTACCACTCTTGAGCTTGAATATTTCCTTCTTCCGGTCTGTTATGTATAAGAATCCGTCCTTGTCCAAATGGCCAATATCTCCAGTATGGAACCAACCTTGCTCGTCAATTACTTCACGTGTTTTTTCTTCATCTTTGTAATAACCCTTCATTAGGTTTGGACCTTTGAACAAGATTTCGCCATCATCAGCAATAAGTATCTCCTGTTCATCGCCGATCCTGGGTCCGACAGAGCCAATTTTCACGCCCTTGGCAGGATTGTTGACAGTTATAACAGGTGCTGTCTCAGTAAGTCCATAACCTTCTAAGACTTTGAACCCCGCACCCCAGAAAATGCGGTTAAGCTGAGGCTCGAGTTTTGCACCACCAGAAACAATAAAGCGCACGCGGCCACCAACAGCCTTACGCCATTGTGTAAAGATTATTGTATCTGCCAATGCCAGCTGAGTCTTATATCCTATGCCATTGCTAAAATCAAATCTCTTGGCAAGGTCCAGTGCCCAGAAAAATAATTTTCTCTTAGCACCCTCGAGCTGGTTACCTTTTGCCAAGATTTTATCATAAATACGCTCCAGCACACGCGGCACAGTAGCAAAAATTGTAGGCCGCACTTCCTTCATGTTGTCGCCAAGCTTATGAAGTCCTTCGGCATAATAAATACTGACTCCTACATACTGAAAAATATAATTAACAACACGTTCGAGAGAATGGCATATTGGCAAGAAGCTCAGGCCCACGTCATCTGGACCAATGGGCACTAAATCAATAACTTGATATACCTGATATAGAAAATTCCAATGAGTGAGCATTACACCCTTTGCCAGTCCAGTTGTACCCGAGGTATAGAGAATGGATAGTACATCATCTTTGCTAATTGAATTTTTAATCTCCGAGAGTTTCTTGTAATTTTCTTCGCTGGCATTATCCATACCCAGCTGCATAATCTCGCTCCAATGTGGCACACCCTCCACTTTGTCAAAAGTATAAACATTCTTTATCCGTTCGATTTTATCTGCTATTGGCTTAATCTTGTTGTACAAAAATTTATCAGCAACAAAAACCAAAACAGAATCACTGTGAGAGAGAATATGCTGGAATTCTTCCTCAGTAATGGTAGTATAGATAGGGACATGAACTATCCCAGCCTGTGCTGTAGCCATATCAATAAAATTCCATTCTGGGCGGTTGCCAGTAATAGTGGCCACCTTATCGCCGGGCTTCAGGCCCATCTGCAACAGACCAATACTAAGATAATCAGCTATATCCTTATACTGCTGGGGTGAATATTTTGTCCATTTCCCGTCCTGCTTGTATGCCAAATAATCATCCTTGTCCCCAAAAAGCTCAACTGCTCTATCGAGCATATCAAAAACGCGAGTTACTGACTGTGTCATAACGAATTAAATTAGAATTTAGTCCAAAAATATGTAAAATTTATTAAAAACCAAAACATTGATTCTATAAGTTATATTGACTATTCTACGTTAAACCACTGAGCAAGTGCAAGTTTGACTTTCTGCATGAGCCACTGTGGCGTAGAAGTGGCACCGCATATTCCTACAGTATCATCGGGACTAAACCACGAAAAATCTATCTCATCAGGAGAACTAATAAAGTATGTATTGGGATTTACTTTTTTGCAAACTTCATAAAGCATTTTTCCATTTGAGCTTTTTTTACCACTGACGAAGAGCACCACGTCTTTGTCCTGACAGAAGATCTGCAATTCCTTGTCTCTGTGAGAGACCTGCCGACATATAGTGTCATAATACCTGAATGGTATATTTTCTGTGCCAAGGGTCTGCTCCATTCGACGTCTAATCTCCTTGATTATCTGATAGAATAGTTTAAGGTTCTTAGTAGTTTGCGAGAACAACGCCACAGGCTTTGAGAAGTCTATTTTATCCAGTTCTTCCAATCCCTGAATAACGATAGCCTGATAATCTGTTTGCGAGCGCAGCCCGATGACTTCTGGATGATTAGGTTTGCCAAAGATAACTACCTGTCCCTGCTTCCCACGCATTTCCATATAAACCTGACGTATCTGGTTTTGTAGTCTGAGCACCACAGGACAGCTTGCGTCTATTAGCTTTATATTGTTTTCATAAGCTATTTTATAAGTCTCTGTAGGCTCGCCGTGAGCACGTATAAGCACCTGAGTATCTTTGAGTTGTTTTAATTTTTCCTGGTCAATTACTTCCATACCCAAATCCTTCAGACGCTGGACTTCTTCCTCATTGTGGACTATATCCCCCAGGACGTATAAATGCCCGCGTTCTCTAAGTATTGATTCGGCTTTACTAATTGCATATACTACACCAAAGCAAAAACCCGATTGGCTGTCAATTATTACTTTCATATTAGTGAAATTTATTCTT
>JALWCU010000400.1 GCA_027015275.1 Bacteroidales bacterium
AGTCGATTGAATATGATGAATTTTAACCACAGATGTGCACGGATTGACTCAGATTATTCACAGATAGTCGATTGAATATGATGAATTATGGAATTTCTAACAGTATAGGGGAATGGTATTGAGGAATTTTTTTGTTTGGTATTTTTATACTTTTGAGAGTGTAAAGTTGGATTTGTTAAAAATTTAATCATTAGTACAATGAAAAACAGAGATTATCACGTAGAAGATTTTAAGTTAAGGATTTATGATACAGATTCTGATGGAAATATTTTGCCGGAGATATTGTTTAAAATTTTGCAAGAGGCAGGCGTAGAACAACATTATTACGTGAATGGTTCGTTATTGGAGACCTATTTACACGGTTATAGCTGGGTCTTGGTGCAGGCACAAATAGAATTGTATCGTGTGCCTCGCTATCGAGATAACCTGAAAATAAAAACTTGGATTTCTTTAATAAGGAGCATTAAGGCAATTCGAGAATATGAGATTTATGACAATGAAGGTAATTTAATAGGTGCGGCAAATAAGCTATGGGCTTTTTTTAATCTTGAGAGCAAACGTCCTGCTGCCTTACCTCAGGAGGTTAAAGATAAGTGGCCTGTTGTGGATAAGAAAGCACTTAAGCTGGAAAACCTATCCCATATAAAGCTCGAGAATGCGGATGCAGAGAGCGATATTGCGGTCAGGCGGAGCGATTTGGATATTAATGAACATGTTAATAATATTCAGTATATCAAGTGGATAAGGGAAGTTTTGCCGGATGAATTTGAGCATAAAGGTCTGAAGAGTCTAAAAGCTCGTTTTGTAGCAGAAGCGAAATATCGGGATAGGTTACGTATCCGGAGAACAGCTGTTGATGATAGCAGCTTTGTTTATGAAGTTTATAATTTGACCAGAGAAAAGTCTTGTTTTATAGCCAGGGCAGAGTTTTTTGAGGAATAGATTTTGATTGGTGTGGTTTTTTCTTAGTGCAGAGTAGGCATTTATGACGAATTAGGGAATTTAACTGCCATAATATCCGAAAAAAATGCAAGGATAAATTTTTGTCAGCCAGCAGAATAAATCTGTGAATTTTACTTATTCTTGAATTTTTGTGAGTCAGGTCAACTTATTGTTAAAAAAGTAAGTTACAGATTAACATTTAGGCCAGGGTTATAGCATGATTTAGAGTGTATTAATTTTTTCGAACTTGAATTTTGCGAAAATTTATAGTAAATTAAAAAAAACTCAAAAATCCTGGACCGATGAAGTTTCCGAATTATGCTTATGATTATCAATTGCTCATCAAACATTTGTTTGAGAGGGTCAGAGATTGGCGTCCAAACCAAGAAATAATCTATAGAGATAAGTTTAGTTACACTTATCTTGATTTTTACAAAAGAGTTCACAAGCTTGCTAATCTTCTTAAGTCTCTTGGTGTAGAAAAAGGAGATATGGTTGCATTTATGGATTGGGACAGCCATCGTTACTTGGAAGCATATTTTGCAGTACCAATGATGGGGGCAATACTTCATACAATAAATGTGCGCTTGTCGCCAGATCAGTTACTGTACACAATAAATCATGCTGAGGATAAGATTCTTGTGATACACAAGGATTTTGAACCATTGATTAAAAAGGTAATGGGCGGTTTTGAGACTGTGAAGGATATAATTTTTATAAGTGATTGGGAAGATTATAAACCTGATTTTGATACAGTTGGCGAGTATGAAGAGCTTTTGGAGTCGCAAAGCGAAGAATATGAATTTCCTGATTTTGATGAGAATACAGTAGCCACAACGTTTTATACGACTGGTACGACAGGCTATCCCAAGGGAGTTTTTTTTACGCATAGGCAATTAGTGCTTCATACGATAACAGCGATAGCGCAGTTTGGGGCAATTACAGAGCCTACGCCATTTAATCAGTTTGATGTATATATGCCTTTGACGCCTATGTTTCATGTTCATGCTTGGGGTGTGCCATACATTGCCACGGTAATGGGCGTAAAGCAGGTATATCCGGGGCGGTATGATGATATGATTGTGAAGTTGATTTTGCAGCATAGGGTTACTTTCTCACACTGTGTGCCTACTATTTTGCAGATGATTGTTGGGAATCCGGCAACAGCGAAATTTGACTTTTCATTCTGGAAAGTCGTTATAGGTGGTGCAGCTCTTCCTAAGGGACTGGCAAAGTCAGCTATGGAGCGGGGCATAAAAATAATGTCTGGTTATGGGATGTCTGAGACAGCCCCGATATTGACATTGGCTGTTCTGCGTCCGGATGATATGGATGTAGATTTTGAAACAAAGCTTGATATAGTTACCAAGACTGGTTTCCCAGAGCCATTGGTATATATTAAAGTTGTTGATGAGAATATGAATGAACTGCCCAGAGGCAGAAAACATGTTGGCGAGCTGGTGGTACGTGCGCCATGGCTCACGGCTGGTTACTTTAAGGTAGAAGAAAAATCCAAGGAGCTATGGCGTGGAGGCTGGCTGCACACAGGAGATATTGGTTATAAGGATGAGACAGGCTATATAAAGATTACTGACCGTCTGAAAGATGTAATAAAAACAGGTGGCGAGTGGGTATCGTCCCTTGACTTGGAGAATATGATTAGTCAATGTCCTTCGGTAGCACAAGTGGCAGTAATAGGTGTGCCTGATGATAAATGGGGCGAGAGACCTGTGGCTTTTGTTATTCCTAAGAATGCAGATGACAAGGGAATAGAGAGTGCATGTCGAAATATACTTTTGACATTCGTGGAAGCTGGTAAAATAGAGAAATGGGCAATACCGGATAGGTTTATAATAGTCGATGATATACCCAAGACCAGCGTTGGGAAAATAGATAAGAAGGTTTTGAGAAAGATTTATGCTGAGAAATATGCAAAAGGCTAATAAGCGTTGTAAGCTGCGTTATTTTTTTGATTTTGTGAAAGCCTTGCTGATTTGGATAGCAAGGCTTTCTTTGTTTAGTCAGAGGACTTGATGTTTTATTCTTCCCAATCCAGTAGCCGTTTGTCGCCTGTAATCTTCTGGATATCTGCGATATCCTGTGTTACTTCCAGTACGCCACGGTAATTGCCTTGTTCGTCGCGGACAGCAAAGTATTGGATAAGCAAGTATTTATCACGGAAATGTATCCAGAATGATGCTTTGTCTTTTTTGCCTTGCCGGAATTGGTCAACGATTTTGTTAACAATGTGTACGCTATCAGGTGGATGGCAGTTTTGCACCTTACGCCCTAAGATAGCTTTTGTGCGGTGAAAGACACGGTCAGGTGGCTGGGAGAAAAATTTAACTTGGTCGTTTT
This sequence comes from Bacteroidales bacterium, assembly GCA_027015275.1. GTDB lineage: Bacteria > Bacteroidota > Bacteroidia > Bacteroidales > S143-33 > S143-33. The sequence continues at coordinate 3,301 of JALWCU010000400.1, forward strand.
CGTCAACATAAGTAATGTCCAGGGGGAGATGCGAGAAAATAAGGCGTATCTGTTCGGGAGTTAGCTTGCCGGTGTGCAGGTCAACAAGTCCTTGTATATTAGTTTGTTGTTTTGCTGTTTTGTTGTTTTTAGTGATTTGCTCTGGGATTTGAGCAAAAGCGAGCCCTATTTCTGTTGCCTGCTGGAGATTGGCGTCTATCTCGTCGGTATCAATGGTTTCGAGTAGAGCAGGTATGAGAACATGATTTTCGCGGAAAATGAGTGTGTATGTGTCGAAGAATATTTCGGCAGAGGTCTTGTGAAAAATTTTTTCTTCAAAGGGTTTGGTATCAATGATTTGTATTATTTTTTTTATTTTGTTTACGACAAGGTCTTGGATGTGCCACAGAAGGGAGAGACATTGATGATGCTGCCAGTGTTTTTCGGCTATTGGAAAGACAATGTTTTGCAGTAATGTATAATGTTTTTCTACGTTTTGTAATTCTATGAAGCCTTGTTTTATCTGGTTTAGTAATGAGTGATTGCCTGTCTGGATAAATTTTTTCTGAATAGGTCGTAGTTGTTGTAATTGTTTGTCGATTAGTTGATTGTCGATTGAGATGAAATGCAATAAAGTGTTTTCTTTTGGTGTTAAGGCTGGATATGATTTTAGAATTTTGTAAAGCAAGTTAAAAATTTTGTTAGATACGACTTTTACTGTGTTTATATCATCTATGCGTTCCATTAATAGGTCGAAGGCGGGTAATATGTCTTTGGGAATAAAATTGATTTCCAGGATATTGTATTTTTTTACCAGTTGTGCGCCGTTTTTGCCCTGAGCAAGCTCTGTCATAAAATCGGCAAGGATTTTTGCGCGTTGTTCTATTGTGTTTGATATTTCGGACATTGTTTGTGAGATTTTAATTTATGCAAAGATAAGAAGGAAAAAATGATTTTTTAAAAAGAATGATTATAAGTGAAGGTTGCGGGGAGGCCAAAGCTATAAGCGACTTTTTTATCGCGAGTGGTGGTAACAGAGGCGTAAGGGAAATTTTTAGCCACAGAGGGACACGGATTAACACAGATAAGTCGCATAAATTCAATTAAATCCGAGAAAAAATGTGGAATCTTTAGAGAAGTTTTTTAGACCACGGATGGACACAGATTAACACAGATTAGTAACAGAGTATAAATAAAATTCGAGAAAATTTGTGGTGGAAAAAATAATATTAACAGACCAGATAGGCGGCAAGGAGATGAAAAAGTTTTATACAAAGAATTTCAAAAAATTGCTTTTGACCACATCATCTCTTTCCATGCTTGAGCAGCGAGAAGCGATTGAGACAAGGTTTGATGAGTGGGTGGGTGATAGCGCACAGATAGACGATGTAACTGTCGTGGGGCTGGAAGTGTGAGAGTGAAGTTATGCTTAGAAAAAATTAACTCAAATGGCTTGAAACAGAGCGGGGCATAATTTGTAAAATTCAAAACAATAATTAACTTTGCACGGCGGTAAAAAGACACAATATATTGTCTAACTAAGTAAATATCAAAAACAAATACTATTATGGCAGAAAAAAATCTTAATCAAGAGGAAGAAAACTTGCGAGAGATTTCTGAGGAGAAAATCCAAGAGGAACTTCGCGAGCGCCAGGAAATGGCAAAAATCAGAGGTGAAGAAGAAGTCGAAAGCGAAGCAGAAGATGCCTCTGAGATAAAAAAGGAACTTCTGAAAGAGGAGGAAAAAGAGATTATGAATGCTTCAACACTGGATTTTGACTGGGATTCGGTGTCAAAGAGAAGCACTGTTTACAAAGACGACAAACTCAAGGAGCTGGAAGAGAGATACAAAACATCCTTGAGAACTTTCCAGGAAAATGATATAGTACCTGGTAAGATTGTTAATATTACGGATCGTGAGGTTGTTGTAAACATTGGTTATAAGTCTGAGGGTGTAGTGCCTTTGAATGAGCTTCGTTACAATCCTGATATTAAGGTTGGGGACGAGATAGACGTTTATATTGAGAAGCTGGAAGATGCTGATGGACAGTTGAAGCTATCGCACAAGAAAGCACGTTTGCTCAAAGCATGGGATAAGATTAATGAGGTATACAAGACAGGCGAGATTGTTAAGGGTTATATTAAATGCCGCACCAAAGGTGGTATGATTGTTGACCTGTGGGGAATAGAATGTTTCTTGCCAGGTTCGCAGATAGATGTCAAGCCTATTCGTGATTATGATGCATTTGTTGGGCAATGGATGGACTTCAAAGTTGTAAGGGTTAATCCTGAGTTCAAGAATGTAGTTGTTTCTCACAAGGCAATCATCGAAGAAGAGCTTGAGGAACGTAAGAAAGAAATTATTAGTCAGCTCGAGCGTGGGCAGATACTCGAAGGAACAGTTAAGAACATTACTTCTTATGGTGTGTTTATGGACCTTGGAGGTGTTGATGGTTTGATTCATATTACAGATTTGAGCTGGGGACGTATCAGTCATCCCAGTGAGCTTGTGGAGCTTGACCAGAAACTGCAAGTTGTTGTATTAGATTTTGATGAAGAGAAAAAGCGTATAGCATTAGGACTTAAGCAGCTACAGCCGCATCCATGGGAAAGTCTTGATCAGAACTTGAAGGAAGGCGATATTGTAGAAGGCAAAGTCGTTGCAGTAACAGATTTTGGTGCTTTTGTTGAGATACAGCCAGGTGTAGAAGGACTTGTACACGTTAGCGAGATGACCTGGTCCACACATCCGCGTAATCCGCATGAGTTGGTTAAGGTAGGTGATGTTGTTAAGGCTAAGATTATTAGTCTTGATAGGGAAGAACGTCGTATGTCCCTGAGCTTTAAGCAACTGAAAGATGATCCATGGGAAAAGATAGAAGAGAAATATCCTATTGGTTCAAAGCATGTTGGCAAGGTTCGCGCATTTACAAGCTTTGGCGTATTTGTTGAGCTCGAGGAAGGTGTTGATGGTTTGATTCACATATCAGACCTTAGCTGGACAAAGAAGATTAACCACCCAGCAGAATTTACACAGATTGGTAATGACATAGAGGTTGTTGTTATAAATATTGATAAAGATCACCGTCGTCTTGGACTGAGCCACAAGGCAGTGGAAGAGAATCCATGGGATGTTTATGAGACTATTTTCAAGAAGAATGATATTTTCCAAGGCATTATTACAAAGAT
>JALWCU010000401.1 GCA_027015275.1 Bacteroidales bacterium
ACTACTATAAAAAGGCCTCCTACGAAGCCAGTTAGCACAGTGAGATAAAACTCTCTTTTTGCGTAAGAGGTGCTTCGCAGGAGGCGTTTATCTAACTTCATGAATCCTTTTTAGTTAGTATTCAAGGTCTTGCTCAACTGAAACCCTGTCTTTGAACACTTTGTAGGTCCAGATCTGATATAATAGTACAATAGGAACAAGTATGACTGCTACGATACTCATAACCTTCAGAGTATATGGACTTGAAGAAGCATTCATTATTGTGATGCTCAGATTAGGATCATTTGCTGCAGGAATTAAGTTTGGATAAAGTCCTGCAAATACCATGACAGTAGCCAGTACTATTGTCAAGGCTCCCATGATAAATGCCATTCCCGCTTTATCTTTCTTAATATAAAATCCTACAAGCAAAAGTGCTACTGCTGCCAGCAGAGCTACTATCCATGTAAATGTCTTAAGCTTGTAAGGGAAGCTCAAACCTAATAGTGCCCACAAAACGAAAATAACAGTCAGGACAGTGGCAATAATCCACATTGTAAATGCAGTTTTCTTAGCACGAGACACGATAGGATCAGTAGTCTTTAGGGTTAGGAAATTGGCTCCGTGCATTAAGAACAAGAAAACAAATACGAGGCCGCTAATAATCGTAAATGGGCTCAAAAGACCAAAGAAGCCACCATGATAGTAAACATAAGGAGCTCCATTAAAGTGGGGATCTGGTACTAAGGTAATGCCCTGGATAAGGTTTCCTACAGCCACACCCCAGAGTAATGCTATCAGAAAGCTAGCAATAGCAATAATCCAATCCCATGTGTTACGCCAGCCCTGGCCTTCCATTTTGCTACGAAATTCAAAGCTTACAGCCCTAAAAATAAGAGCAATTAGCATAAGGATAAGAGCAATAAAGAAACCAGAAAACAGGGTGGCATAGAATTGCGGAAATGCTGCAAATGAAGCGCCGCCGGCAGTTATGAGCCATACTTCATTACCATCCCAGACAGGTCCAATAGTGTTGATAATAGCACGGCGTTCCCTGTCATTTTTGCCAAGGAAAGGCAAAAGCATGCCCACGCCGTAGTCAAAACCTTCTAAAAAGAAGAAACCGATAAATAGAACAGTGATTAGAATAAACCATATTATTTGGAATACTGTTGGTTCCATAGTTAATTATTTTTTGTTTTTTATTTAAAATAATTAAATGTAGAGAGAAATAATGATTAAGCAGCTGGTTGTGTCTGAACGTCAGAATCTCCCACGTCTGGCACTTTCTTAGCATATTTGAGCATAAGCATTACTTCAATCACTATTAGCACTGCATAAACCAGTCCTAGAGAAAGCAGAGAGAACCACACATCACCAGGTGTCAGGTTTGGAGAAGCAGCGTCTTTGACTTTAAGCAATCCGTAAACTATGAATGGCTGACGTCCAGCTTCTGCCATTATCCATCCAAAAGAGTTGGCTATATATGGCAAGAATAGTGAAATAAAGGACAGCCATAATAACCATTTCTTGTATCGCAGGTTCTTGAATAAGCCTAAGAAAGCAACCAGGAGCATCAGCAAACCAGCATATACCATTAAACGGAAGCTCCAATATGTAAGTCCAACAGCAGGTACATACTCATCTGGATTTCCTCCATATTTCTGAGCATATTCTGCTTTAAGTTCTTTGATACCTTCAACTGGTTTTCCCCATTTGTTATATGACAGCAGTCCCAACATACCTGGAATTTTCAGCTCTGCGGTGTTCATTGCTTTATCCTTATGTGGAATAGCAAATAGGGTGAAGTCAGATGTTGTCTCCCATGCTGCCTCGGCAGCAGCCATCTTCATTGGCTGCTTTTTTACAAGATGCTGACCCTGGTAATGGCCTATGGTAATGACCATTACTATGCCAATAAAGGCATAAATCACGCTGCTCTTAAATGAAATTTTAAACAGCTCTGAATTTTTGTTTTTGAGAATATTGTAAGCACTAATACCCAGAACAAAGAATCCGGCTGTTGTCATGCCTGCGAAGAATACGTGAGGGAACTGATACAGAACGTTAGGGTTGGTGATTAGTTTACCAAAATTAACCATCAGAACACGGCTACCGTCTGCAGCCATTTTGTAACCCACTGGCTCTTGCATGAATGAGTTAGCAATAAGAATCCATAGAGCGGACAGGTTGGAACCAAGAGCAACAAGCCATATAATGGCAGCGTGCAATTTCTTTGAAAGTTTATCCCAACCAAAAATCCATACACCAAGAAGTGTAGATTCAAGATAGAAAGCAAGTAAAGCCTCTATCGCAAGAGGTGCACCAAAAATATCTCCCATAAAACGAGAGTAACCTGCCCAGTTCAGACCAAACTGGAATTCCTGTACAATACCGGTGGCAACTCCTAAAGCGAAGTTAATAAGGAATAATGTGCCAAAGTATTTTACCAACTTCTTATACTTCTCGTCCCCCTTACTTACATAAATCGTCTCAAGAATAGCCACGAAAATAGACAATCCCAGAGTTAGAGGGACAAAAAAGAAGTGATAAACAGTTGTGATAGCAAATTGCCACCGGGACAGACTTACCACTGCATCTAGCATCATAAGGCCAAGTTTTTAGAGTTTAGAATGTTTTGTTGTTTTCATTTCTATAAATTAAAAAAATAAAATGAAATTTTAAAAAATGTTTTAATCTTTTTAGATAATTTTAAATAAATTACTATAGAACAAATTTAGAATTTTTTTTAATTAAAACAAATTTTAAGTAAAAATAAATTCTTAAAAAATCACTTATTAATAGAGTTTTGGGAATAGTGTCGAATCTTTTGTGATAGAATAAGTTACATGCAAAAGCCACATTAAGGGAAGCCAAGAAATAGATATAGTTTTCAGCAGAGGTAGATTAGAATAGGTTACATATCCAAAGAAGCCCCAGCATGCTGGGGCTTCTTTGGGTTGATTTTGTGTTATTTGAAACGGGCTGTGACGATAGAGTCTATAGCCTTTAGTTTCTTGTCTGGATCAAAACCAACTTCGTGATAGACAATCTTGTGGTCTTTATCCAGAACGTAAAGTGTTGGATAACCTGGTACTTTGTAACTCATGTCAACTTTGCGCTGTGTCATAATGATTGGATAGTCTATTTTCTTAAACTCAATGAATTTTTTTAGATAACCGTAACGCGATGGAATATTATCAACTGAGTTAACGCCTATGACGAGCAAGCCCTTGTCTTTGTATTTGTTGTATAGATCTACCAGATAAGGTATCGCGCGCATACAAGGCTGGCAGGTCTGATACCAGAAGTCAATGACGTATAGCTGGGCATTTTCTTTGGACAGCAGGAATGTGTCGTTTGTCTGATAAATATGTCCGTAAATTTCTGGTGCTAAAGTACCGATTTTTAGTAAGTCATAGCCGCCTTCCCCTTCGTCAAGCTTCATTGTATCCAGCTTGGCAGTCTTCTTGAGATTGTTTAGGCTCTGGGCAATGTAATTTTTGTCTATATTTGGAACGAGACTGTCTATTTGTACGCTGTTCCATGACCAACCCCAGATAATGTATGATTTGTTTTCTACGCCGAGAAGATTGTATTTTTTCTTACCAAAGAAGAATATTTGGCTCTGATTGTGCCTGTCAGCATTGTCTGGAAGCTGAATTTTTAGTGCCCATGAGGGCTGTTTGTTGTAAGTGGTGTCGATGACCGAAACTTTGTTGCTCGTGTCTTTGACAATATCCTTTAATTTGTCTGGATTGAGAATGTACATCAAAAAGTCGCTCTTGTTGATATAAGCAGCATACTGGGCATATTCCTGTGGATAAAGGATAAGCCCATTAGACCTTTTGCTGTATTCGTAGCCCTGTCCATTGTAGTAAAATCCCATGTTGCCATATTTGTCTTTTACCATCACGTTGCCATGCCAATTTGTGTCTGTGGCGCTTTGTATAGCCCAAGCCTGGGTGTAGGAAGTGGATGTGTCCTTGCGCATCGCACTTTTGTAAGCAAACTTCCATGTAATGTGAAAAGCTTTTGGTGCTTGTGCCGAAAAATTTTCTATAAGTTTATTGGCATCAGGTTTTTGATTACATGAAAATGTAAAAAGTAAGACAGGAATTAGCAATAATACTATCTTCTTCATTGTGCAGTATTTTTTTGTTTGTAATAAAGGAAAGGAAATTTTAACTTTAGTTGAAAAAATAAATAGAAATTTTTGTTAACATGGATGATAATTTTCCTAATGTATTTAAACAAAATTTTGAGCCTAAGCTGCTTAGAGAGATAAAAAAACTTGCCGTGATGGAGGCAAAGGCTGGCGATGATATTTTTGTCGAAGGTATGCACGTTAAGTATATTCCATTGGTATTAAAGGGCAAGATTAAGCTTTATAAAATCGCTGAAAATAAGCATGAAGCGCATATTTACGATGTTCACGTTGGCGAGAGCTGTGTTATAACATATACAGCTGTGCAAAGGGGCGAAGAGTTTCCAGCCAGAGCCAGAGCTGAACAAGATTCAAAGATTATTCTGATTGACAAAGAGACTTCGGACAAGTGGTTTCGTAAGTATAGATCATGGAGAGAATTTATCCTTCGGTTGTATGACCTGCGTTTGAAGGAATTAATTGAGGTAAATCAGCAGACAACCGTACAAAAAGATGATCTTGAGAAAAAGAATTATGAAATAGTCTCGAGCATAAGATATGCACGTAGAATACAGCAAGCGCTATTGCCAGAGGACACAGAAATTCGTAGTCTTGTGCCTGAATATTTTATTCTTTTCAAGCCGCGTGATATTGTTTCAGGTGATTTCTATTGGATAAGGCAAATGGATGATCGCATTTTTATAACTGTTGCCGATGCTACGGGCCATGGTGTGCCTGGTGGCTTTATGAGTGCTCTGGGATTGGCTTTTATCCGTGAGACAGCCGAGAATTTCAAAGGGAATGCAGCTGAGTTTCTCAATATTCTGCGTCGTAAGGTCATCTCTGCATTGCACAAATATAACGAAGAAGAGGCTGTATCGGATGGCATGGATATGTCAATAGTAATCTTGTATCCGCAGGAAAATAGAGCTGATTTTGCAGGAGCATATAATTCTATCTTGTTGTGGCGTCAAGGCAAACTATTTGAAATAAAGGGCGATAAAATGCCAATTGGTAAGTTTTTTAACGAACATTCTTTCTCAAACAAGAAAATAGACCTTGAAGACGGGGATATGATTTATTTATATTCTGATGGATTTTATTCTCAGCTTGGAGGTAAGAAAGGACATAAATTTATGAAGAAAAATTTTCGGCGTCTTTTGGAAAAAATTGCACATCTGCCAGTAGAAGAACAAAAAGAACAGTTAGATACTCAGTTTGAGCAGTGGAAAGGAGATACACGCCAGACAGACGATGTAACTGTCATGGGAATTAGACTGAAGAAAAATTCTTAAGGAAAGAGAAAAATTTGTTTCTAATTTTGAATTATTCTAAATTAGCAGAATTAAACTAAATCAAACTATAAACCCTAAGACTATGAAAAAATATCGTTGTGTTGTATGTGGTTATATTTATGACCCAGCAGAAGGTGATCCAGATGGTGGAATAGCCCCAGGTACACCTTTTGAACAAATACCTGATGATTGGACCTGCCCAGTTTGTGGCGTTTCAAAGGAAGATTTTGAACCAATAGATGATTAATTTTACCAGCTGCTCTGTAGAGCAGCTTTTGTTGTGGAACTTTAAAAAAACAAAATATGGAAATGAAAAAATATCGTTGTGTAGTATGTGGTTATGTCTATGACCCTGCCCTTGGTGATCCTGATAGTGGCATAGCCCCGGGCACACCATTTGAGCAGATACCAGATGATTGGACCTGCCCAGTTTGTGGCGTAACAAAAGCAGATTTCGAGCTTTTGGAAGACGAAGCTATAAAAATTAGTCCAATTGAACAGCAAGAGAGCCAGCATGAGCATGGCGGAGAATTTGATATGGATTATAATGAAATAGCCCCGAACGTGTTTTACGTTGGTGCAGAGCATTGGGACCGTAGAGTCTTTGATGAACTTATACCATTGCCTGATGGTACGAGTTATAATGCTTATCTTATCGAAGGACAGGACAAGGTCGCACTGATAGATACCGTTGACCCTGAGGTGATGGAAACTTTGTTTGACAGGCTCGAGCGGCTTGGTGTGGAGCACATTGATTATATTATTGCTAATCATGCAGAGCAAGACCACTCAGGCGCTATACCTTACGTTCTGGAAGAGTATGAAGGAGCAAAGGTCGTTACCAATGCCAAATGTAAAAAAATGCTCATTGACCTGTTGCAGCTCGATGATGATGATTTTATTGTGGTTAATGATAATGACACATTAGACCTTGGCGGGAAAACACTGAAGTTCATCCTGACACCTTGGGTACATTGGCCTGAGACAATGGCGACTTACCTTGT
>JALWCU010000402.1 GCA_027015275.1 Bacteroidales bacterium
GTGATTGGGATATCGCTTAAATATTGAGAAAAATATTGAATAAAAATGTCAATAGTCTTATAAATCATAGCAAGATTTATAGCAAAAATAGCCGCTTTACCAATTAACCACATTACACATCCTTTATAACGTGAATAAGACCCGCCAACGCAAAAAAGAAAATAATCATTTTACGAAATATTTCTAAAGGCCATTGATTCACAATATCTTCAGACAATAGAGTGATGGTATGGCCATAAAATTCAAAAGATATAGTAGGAACAACACCGCAATTAGGCGTATCAATCACTTGCTTACCAAGATATTTATCAGTAGCTTCATCAATAGAAGAATCTATTAAGTCACCTATTTTTTCTTGAGGATTAGAAACCAAATCCATAAATCTGGAAAATACACTACCGATGGAAGATATATTTTGCTCAATGTGATCAAGATGATCGTTAGTTTCGTCAAGGCGATCTTCAACGCCGGACATATCGACGTTTAAACCTTGGTTTCCAGAACCGTTGTTATCGCCTTCGAGAAGATCGTTTTGATCGTGCATCAAATCAATGAGTTCATCGAGTTTATCGACAGTTTTAGCAGTATTGTCAGAAATGTTTTTTGCTTTTTGATCGAGGTTAGAGAGTTTGGAGTTGATATTGCTTAAATCTTTGTGGTTTTTATCTGAAATAATTTGAAGTTTTTTGAGTACCGGGGTAAAATCGATTTGGCCAGATCCACCACCTTCACCAGAGTCACCGTTATCATGAGTAGCATCACCACCATTATCGCCATTTGTATTGTTACCATCGCCGGAACCAGAACCACCATTATCACCGCTATCATTGTTGTCATTGTTACCGTTATCATGAGTAGCATCACCAGAAGGAGGGTTAGGACCGTCGGGGATACCGTCACCGTCATTATCGGTTAGATCGTTATCGCTACCGTTTACATTAAAATATCCGTAAAAAAGCGGGCAGTCGTCGGTTAACTGCATACAAAAACCGTTGCCATCGTTATAGAATGTTTTAGCACTCATGCAGGAAGAATAGTTTTGATAAGTACCAGCTAGCGGATAACCCATGTAAGAATTTGGAGTAGGGATATCTTTACAAGGGTCTGTATCGCCGCGAGTACCGTAAAAGAAATAAGGACAGTAACGGCGTTGTTGAACACAATTCGTTGCAGTTATAAAATTGTTATTTACTTTATAATCGTCACAAGACTGCTGATCTGGAAAAGGATAAAAAAGATCAAGTCCATCATATTCAGATGGTGGAGTATCACAAGGGACATAAAGAAAATAACGTTGGCAAGCATTATCATTACCAGACAATTCCTTAGCATCAAAACATTTTGGAGAATTAGGATAATCTTCAAAATCATTATAATCTGCACCATATTGATTTAAAGCATCATCACAATTTGTTAATTCTGAAAATGATTGTCCGGAATAATGGAGGTTTTTATATTCGTCGGGAGGGGTTATATCTTCACATTGAGGATCTAACTGTTTATCTGTATATGTATATGTACAAGTATTACCATATTCACCATTGACTCCAAAATAATAATGTAAATATGATTTGTATAATATTTTCACACCCTCAGTTATAGGTACACCTTCATATTCAGTACCTATATATACACCATAACCACAACTATGTTCACTAGTAATTTTTACTCTATATTGATTATGATCGTTTGAATCAATAGCACTCTGATAACTTGGCACAGGTAGTTCAGTAGCAAAAGATATAGCAGGTAGTACGATTAAAAAAGAAATTAAAAACTTACGCATGTTAATTCCTGCTAAGTGCAATTGCGCCGAAAAGCGGAATCAGGATTAACGACAGTTGGAAAAACAATGTAAACATTGCGTTGAAGACAGGCGAAGTCGTCCAGTCGATTATCTCCATAGTCAGGCCCCCCGGTAGTTGTTTCTCACGACTGCCGCAGTCCCGCCGCTGAGCGTGAATAGTTGCCTTCGGCACCGCCTCACCCGAGTTCGGCTACAATTCACACCCGAGCGGCTATCGCTGACGGCGGCAGACATTGCGGCCGTGGTTTCGTTTTT
>JALWCU010000403.1 GCA_027015275.1 Bacteroidales bacterium
GCGAAAACATAGTTCTTTATATGTGGAAAAAAACTAAACTGGCTTGTACGCTGGCGTATCTCATAGACAATGTAAGCGATTGCCAGACAGGCTACTAGTAAATTAAGTACTGTTAAAAAACTTTTATTCTTAATAATCTTGCGGGTCATGTATTAACTTTGTCCGTTCTTTAAAATAGCAAGAAAAATGAAAGCTATAGACGAAATTAAGACATTATATCAAGACGGACAACTTCTGCCAATTTACGAGGAATTTTACACACTCCAGGGTGAAGGCTTTAATGTTGGTAAAGCAGCATATTTTATACGTATTGCTGGATGTACAATAGGCTGTCCATGGTGCGATAGCAAAGGCGCTTGGCTCCCGTATCCCAGGCAGCTTAAAGATATTAAACAAATCGTTGACCATGCAGCAGCAACACACTCCAAAGCTTTGTTAGTAACAGGTGGAGAACCTTTTAATTATAATCTCGAACTACTCACCCAGCTGGCACATGATAATGGCCTAAAAACTTTCGTAGAAACTACTGGTACAGAGGTTATCACAGGACAATGGGACTGGATATGTATATCCCCCAAGCCATATCGTCAGTCCTTAGATGAGAATCTTATCCTTGCCAATGAGCTTAAGGTTATTATTTACGAGGATAAAGATTTTGAACTGGCACAATTTTACGCGCAGAAAGTCAGTCCAGAGACGCATTTATTCCTACAAGCAGAATGGAGCCGCAAAGAAATTATGTATCCACGAATAATAGATTATATACGCACACATCCGCAATGGCGATTGTCTGTGCAGATGCATAAGTATGTGGGTATTCCATAATTTTTTTATTAAACAATTATTAGTTTTATCTTTGTTGAAAATCATAAAATCGACAAACTGTTGACAATGAAAGCAACTATAATTTCACCAGAGAAGACGCTTTTTGATGGAGAGATACATCTTATTCAAGTTCCTGGTACCAAAGGTTTTTTTGAAGTTCTTGAAAATCACGCTCCTATTATTTCTACTCTCGACCAGGGACAGATTCGTGTTGTTACTAAAAATGGTGAAGAATTGCACTTCGACATTGATAGCGGTTTTATAGAGGTAAAAGATAATACTGTTAATGTACTTATCATGTAAAAATTCCAAGTAATGGAGCTATCAGACAGGCATTTATTGGATATTTTCTTTCAGTCAGATGATGAGCTCAAGGCGTTACTTGAAAAACCATTAGATCAGATAATTAGTAATAAAATCTATTACCGGGCATTAGAGCGACTACTGGGTATAATAGCTATTACAATTGGGCGTCTAAATAGGCTACATCCCCAATGGCAAATACCGCATCTTAGAACTATACTTAAGCTTAAGACTCAAGTTGTTTGGGACTTTAGTCCATTGCGTCAACAATTTATAGAGCATATTATCGGCAGAGTTCTACCAGAAATTCGTAAATTTCTCTCTGAAAAAAATTACAATCTTCAAAATAATGAAAACTAAATTTTTTTTTCTTGCAATCTTGCTTTCATTCACCTCTTTTGTTAGTGCACAGGTGAAATTTGAGAACTATTTTACTCACAAGACTTTGCGCATAGATTACATTCTTACTGTTCGTTCTGATACAATAATTGCCTCACTTGAACAGCTTCGGCAGGAAGGCCCATGGGCTGGTACTATCAAGCACTTGATTGATCCTTTTGATTACGGTAATTATCGTTATGCTGTATATGATTCTGCATCGAACAAACTGATTTATTCAAATGGTTATTCTGCTCTTTCGAATGAATATCAATCCACTGAGATGGGTAAGAAATATTTCAAGACTTTTTATGAGTCGGTGAATATTCCGTACCCCAAACATACAATTAAATTAGTTCTGTATCAACGTGATAAGCACATGAATCTTTACCCGCTGCTTGAGCGATATATCAATCCTAAAGATTTTTTCATTTCCCACGAAAAATATCATTATGAATCAAAAGACTTGATGATTAATGGGCCAATAAATCAGAAAGTTGATCTGGTTATCATTGGAGATGGCTACACCAAAAAAGAGCAAAAAGAC
>JALWCU010000404.1 GCA_027015275.1 Bacteroidales bacterium
GTCAAAGAACTTACGCAAATATCTGGTATCAACCAGGTTAAAGCTGAACGGTTTGGCAAACCCTTCGTGGAACTTATCAAAAATTATGTAGAAGAAAATGATATTATACGGCCACAGGATATTGTAATTAAAAACCCAAGAAAATCTGGGCTCAAAGTGTTTATCATTCAGAGTATTGACAAAAAAATGGACTTTGACGACATCTGCCAGGCGCAACAAATTAGCATGGAAGAGCTTTACGATGAAATAGAATCAATATTACACAGTGGTACCAGACTCAACTTTGATTATTACATTGACAAGATGATTGACGAAGACCACCAGATGGACCTGATGGCATTTTTCGAAGAAGAAGGCTTTGTATCCTTGGAAGAAGCTATGCAAGAACTCGAAGAAGACGAATACGAAGAAGACGAAGTAGCGCTTATGAGACTTAAATACATGAGTAAACTACAGAAAGAAGGCAAGCTCAAAAAACATTGATAAACTAGTTATTTTATGGTAAATTGCTGATACCAAAGGCAAAACCAACATGCACTACTCACTACTGCTGTAATGTCGAAAAGCCTGATTTAGCTAATCAGTCTTTGGCTGCACTGGCATAAATCTTTTCCCCACATTTTTTGCATAAAAAAAGCCTGCAAGCACTAAGCTTACAGGCTCTAATCCAGTCGGGGTGGCGGGATTCGAACCCGCGACCTCTAGCACCCCATGCTAGCACGCTAGCCAAGCTGCGCCACACCCCGAAATGTGGCTGATGGGCATGGGGACGGCAAAACCGCCGCATTCACCCCTCCGTTGTGCACCGCAAATGTAATGATTACTCTTTTTTTTTGCAAGCTTAAACTATGTCATTTTGTCATAATTTTTATCTGGAGCTTTTTTTGATAATCTGGTACATAACAGAAACATTTAAAAACATATAACAATGAGAGACTACAAAAACAAACCCTTCTCTTTACAGGAAAAGTTAGTTAAGATGCTTGGAATGAAGCAAGATCCCAGCATTTCTATTATCGTCAACAAAGATGCACCTTCTCCTCGAAACGAAAAATTCCGGATACAGGTAAAGAACAGTATCAAACAAGTCTTGAAAAAACTGGAAGAACGCCAGTTTAATAAATCTTTAATAAAAGACTTTGAGACAAAGCTACAGAGTATTTTAGATGAAATAAAATTTGAACGCGACTTCCAGTCCATTGCTATTTACTTTTCTACAGACTTTCAGGAAGTCATCACCTTGCCCTTTGAGGTGCGCAGCAGCGTAGTAGTAGATAATACGTTCGAAATACGTCCTCTGCTTCGCGCTGTCAATCGCATGTTCCAGTATGACGTAATTTTGCTCAGCAAAAAGAAAACACGATATTTTAACGGATTCCACAAGTATTTGCAGGAAGTCTTCACTTCTGACTTGCCAGAGGGTGTTGATTATTACTTTAACCAGAGAGTACAGGGGAAAGAGGATCCTGGTAAGCGTGAATCAGAAGCTATACGTCTATATGTCAAGGATATCGATAAATTCCTGCGCCTTTATTCAGATATGCATACTCCTCTGATTGTCATGGGCGATAAAAAATTAGTTTCTTATTTCCACAACAACACAAAAGCAAAAAGCAAAATATTAGCCGAAATTACGGGTAGCTATGACGACGAAAAATTGTCTGCTATCCAAGACAAAATCAGAGAGAAACTCGATGAATATATCCAGACCCGAGACCAACAATTACTCGAAAGAGTACAGAGAGACATCGACGCATACAACTATGTATCGGGTATTCAGGAGGCTTGGACTGCTGCTGCAATGAAAGAAGCCAGAATACTCCTCGTTGACCAAGACTACAAAGTACAGGGATATAGTGTGGACAATGGGCTATTCCTGCTTTTAGTCGAGCCAGAAAACGAGGAATACGATTTTCATGAGGATGCCATTGACGACCTGGCAGAAATGGTTCTCTTGCAAGGCGGAGAAGTGTTTTTCGTTAGCAAAGGACTCCTGGATAAATACGAGCATATACTCCTGACTCTTAGATAAATAGTACTGCGAGAGG
>JALWCU010000405.1 GCA_027015275.1 Bacteroidales bacterium
TCTTTCCTGTTAGTGATGCTTATAATGAGGTTGAATGTTTTGCTGATGAGTCGCAATCCTTGTTGTGTGGTAATCTTTCCTGTTAGAGCTACAGCGCTAAATTATTGAATTTTATTTTATTAAATTTATGGTTTTAATTAAATTAACTTTTCGATGATGTTTTTAACAGATATATGCTTACCTTTTAGCACTATTTTTATATCACCTGCTCAGCCTCTCATTGAACCTCTTTCGTTGGAATTTAATGAATTTTAGCAAATTATCCAAATATTTTATCCCTTTCGTTTTATGCTATTTCTGACTAATATTTTATTTATCCCTACTTAGATTTTCTTAGCATACATGCTTTTTCTGTTCATAAAAAAATATTAACCACCCATCTTTAAAATATAAGGTCTCAAAAAAATACTTCTAATAAATTAATTTATGTTGATTATTAGATGATTATGAAAATTTGTGCTCGTAGTTTTTTGTAATATCACACTCTTCACCCTACAAATTTTAGAGTTTTTAACAACCATAATTATTATGCCAATATATAAACTGCTTATGATTTTTTATAATACTTTAACCTTTATGCCTGCCTTCTTTACCTCTTTTTTCTTGGCGTCATAGTTCCAGCCAATGCAGAAACTTACCTTCATTCCAGGTCTCAGGCTTTGCCAGTCTGACTCTGTTTGCCATTTGTTGAAATAAAATGTCTCTCCCTCTTTGCTCCTGATAAATCCAAAGTCCTTTATAAGCTTGGTTATTTCGCCTGTTTTCTTTTCTCTGCAAAGCTTGGTACTGAGTATGTGATTGACCTTTGACAGAGCTGTCCTGTAATCCGGTATTTGTTCTTGCTTTATTCCAAAGAAATTAATCAAACCTTGTGGTGTTTTACTCTGTGCAAAACCATTGTCTATGTACATCCTTACCAGAAACTGTGCAATATCCTTTGCTTCTTGCTCGCTGAAATAGTTACGCAAGTGCCTGAGTAAGAATAGATAAACTTTGTTTTTAAACCACGGCTTTTGTTTCTTGTCCAGGCAAGAGAGCACGGCATAATATAAAGCTGCATCATCCTCGCCCATAGCCTTTAGTACCTGCGCAAATCTGTAATACCATATCCATTCATTAAATCTGATGACCGGGCCGAGTACCTCGAGAGCCTCTTTGTATTTGCCTTGTGTAATTAAAGCGTTAGCATGCCTATCACGCAGGAATTTTTCTGCGTTCTTGTCCAGTCTCTCTATTTTTTTGTATAGTCGAGTAATGATTTCCTCGGCTTTTTCTGGTTGCTGTGTCTTCAGGTATAGCCACGAAAGCTCCAGAGCATAAGACTCTGCCAGCGAGAGGACTTGCCCCTTGATTGTTTGTCTCTTACTTGTGTTAATCTCATCGAAATCAAGACTTTCCATTAATGTCAAAGCCAATTCGTGATCTTTGCCAGAGTGGTATTTCTTCGACACACGGATAATAGTGTCTGCCAGCGTATCTTTGTCGTTTAGCCTGCGGGCAAGTTCTATAGCCATGTCCAGATTTTGTCCGTCCCTGTCTGGTTTGTAGCTGTCTGCAAATTTCCTCAGTCCGTATATTATCAGATTGTTATTAGCCTCGAAGTTTGGATTTTGCCCAAAGGTTACCGAAGCCATTTTCAGTCCCTGCGCCACATTGCCAGTTTCTATCAGCGCACGTGCATGCCAGTATTGTTTCCAGAAATCCAGGTTTTCTGGAAATTGTTCGTCAATAGCTTGGCATATTTCCAAAACACGATTCCAGTCCTTGCCTCGACCAGCCTCGCGTAGTTGTCTGCTCAGCTCACTGTATTCCATATCTTGTGCTTTTTGTGGTTAAAAGAACAGAGTATTACGATTACCCAAAATAAGGTCAATATCAATGTTTTGACCAATGATTTTCATTGCCTTTACCTCGTCAGTAGATACGGGAATAAGCAAGATAGAATCATTGTTCTCGTACATTTGTTGAATCTCCTTTAGTGTCCGCTGTATCTCATCAAATATAGGGCGCTTTAGATTAGCGATATATACGGA
>JALWCU010000406.1 GCA_027015275.1 Bacteroidales bacterium
CTTTTCAGGCAGTCCACAGTCATTAACCCAACTTCCGCGGTCTAAAAAGTAAAGCAGCTAACTGCAGGCAGTTACGAGCCTGTAGGCACTACGTTTTCGCGCATTGGGATTATTTTAATCGGTAAGTGCGATGTTTTATAGGTAAGTTTTTCCAATCGATTCCCAATGAAGAATAAATCATTTTCTGTACTTCATCTGGACGACCTGCTTTTCTCGTGTGATGTACTAGCTTTTTTGTTGTTGGCACTATAATTGTTGCATAACAATGAGTTTGAAGTCTACGCCGAATAGTTCGCCATGTAGAGTCATACCCAGATCGGGTAAGTGAATATTCTGTCCATCTTAAAAGATGGTAAGCTAAAACTGTAATCCAAATATGTGCCTCACAACGCGAAGCAGTTTGATGATGAAATGGTCGCAATCCCAAATCACTCTTCATATGCCGGAAAGCATCTTCAACACGAGTAAGCGTCATATAAAGCTTCCAGAGCTCCTGATCAGGCAGATCAATTGAACATCGCAGATGATAGCAACCATGTAACTGACGGCTTTTGTCCCATTCTTGTTCACGTCGACGCCATGTTAACTTTCTATCCTTATGGTTATAATCTATTTCATATAGTTTTGATGCTCTTGTTGTACGAGAAGTAAGCCTGCCTATAACACGATTAACTAAAGCTGAGCCTTTTGAAAGTTTAAGTTTGGGATCATTTCGTGAAATACGAGCATAAAGTTTTTCAAGACCGTCAATAAGTTTACGCTCCGCATTATCTTGTATAGCATCTTCTTTATCGCGTCGCCCATCACTTCGACAAAGTACTACTGTTTCTTTCCCATCCTTTATTCTTCTAACAAATACTGGACGGGTTGATTTATTCTCATTCCTACCTTCTACACGTTTAAACATATCTTTATTAATAAAATCTTCCGCAAACTTTATACGCTTTTGACGTTTTCCATTAACAACATAGTCATATCCATTATCTAAAAGAGCTTGTAAGTTTTCTTCAGAAGCCATCCCGCCATCAACTACAACAACAGGACGCGATTTACCGCCGGCAATTTTCTCAAGACCGGCAACAGCGCCTAATAAAGTTGGACAATCATGCATATTTCCAGGAAAAACTTTATGTGTAATAACAAAACCGGCAGCGTCAAGGACTATTCCCACCGATATAACAGGGCAATCACTTCGTTTCTCTTTTGAGTTTGCACTACGTTTAGCAAGATTGTTATCAATTGATGTACCTTCAAAATAACTATTGGTTAAATCGTATAGTAAGATAGTTCTATCGAGATTAAATAAACTACATTCTTTTTCTCGTAAGTGTTTTTCTAAACTCTTTTTTACATCTAATAGTCTATCACTGATCCTATAGAAGCGATCTTCGCCCCAAGTTCCGGTTTCGACATTAAGTAAATCGCCCAAAGCTGTAGTTGATACCCAGTTAACCAGCTCATTTTCACTGCATGGCTCAATAAGCCTGTTTAATACGCTTACTTTAGAGCCTGTCCCAAAAAGACGGGATTTGAGAATATTTTTAATACAAAAAAATGACAGAGTATAATATTGATTATCGTCCAATGTGAAATTTAGCAATATCACACAAAAAACCATATTTTCGGGCATTTTTCACTATTTCAAGACAGAGTACCCCCGTTGCAATGACTTACAAAGTGAATTTTTGAGCATTTTGATTTATGCCGCTTTTCGTTGTCGTTCTTCTGCCTGTATCATGCGAGCAAGCACCCATAGATTATGTGACAGCACACACCATACAACAGTATTTTCTTTATGCTCAAATCCTTTACTTCGTAATGGTTTGCCAAGATAGTCATTCTTAAAAATACCAATACGTCCTTCCGTCTGCGAACGACGAGTCTGATGCAATATAAACTCCGATTCTTTGCGCCGTTCCATCACGAGCTTTGGACTGCGCGGACAAATAGCGTTGTAAACTTTGTATTCGTTCAGCAACTTTCTGTTCTTTGGTGAGTCGAACCCCTTATCTGCACAATAGGAACTGATA
>JALWCU010000407.1 GCA_027015275.1 Bacteroidales bacterium
TGTTGACTGTGGAGCTTTTCAAGGAAGTGATAAGTTAGACAAGTTAAATCGTGAGCCTTTCCCATTTAATCCTGCAGAGTTAGATTTTGTATTTCTTACGCATGCGCATTATGATCATTGTGGGCGGTTACCATTATTAACAAAGCAAGGGTTTAAAGGGAAAATAATTGCAACGGCTCCTACTAAAGATCTTACAGAAATTGTTTTAAATGACGCTGCTTATTTGCAAAAGGAAGACTTTGAACGATTTCAAGCTAAGGTTAAAAAGAGAGCTGAACATGAGTCAAAATGGGCGGAAGAGGGAGTTCTATTTGAAAATAGAGAGCCTTTATTTGACGAAAATGATGTGTTGGACGTAATGGAAAAATTTGAGCTTTATAAATATGGTGAGTATGTAAAGCTCAATGATGATATTGAATTTCGTATGCGCGACGCAGGACATATATTAGGCTCGGTCTCTTATGAACTTTGGGTGAAAAATGAAAATGGACGTGTTAGGAAGCTGGTTTTTTCAGGAGATATCGGTCAACCTGGAGAGAGAATTATTAGAGATCCTGATTATATTCGTGAAGCAGATTATGTCTGGATTGAATCTACTTATGGTGATCGTTTACATAAGAGTAAAGATGAAACAACCTTAGAGCTTTTGTCTATTTTGAAAGAGGCTGTTACTTATAGAGGCAATGTTATAATTCCTGTCTTTGCCGTTGAAAGAGCCCAAGAGATTATTTATGAACTAAATCTGTTTTATGAAAAAGGGCTTATTAAGGATTTCCCTGTCTATTTAGATAGCCCTATGGCAAATAGAGTTTTGAAAGTGTTTTTAAAATATCCTGAATTATATGATGAGGATGCTCGTTTACTTATTGAAAAAGGGGATGACCCGTTTGAGTTTAAGGACTTACATTTTACACATAGTGTTGATGACTCTAAGCGTCTTGCAGATTTACATGGCGGGGTTATTATGGCAGGAAGTGGCATGGCAACTGGTGGAAGGGTGGTACATCACCTAATTAATAACCTTTTTAAAAAAAATACTCATGTGGTTTTTGTTGGTTATCAAGTAAAGGGGACTTTGGGTAGGCGAATTTTGGAAGGTGTAAACCCTGTGCGAATCCGCGGTGTAGAAGTTGATGTGAAAGCTCATATCCATTCCTTAGGAGGATTTTCTGCGCATGCAGACGAACGGGATCTTCGTTATTGGCTAAGGTCTTTTGGCCATACTCCTATTAAAGTTTTTGTTGTTCATGGGGAGGAAGACATATCAATTGGCTTCGCGAGTAATGTTAGGGAAGAATTAAGATTGGATACTTATGTTCCACATTTAAATGAAACTGTTATTTTAGAATAACAAACCTATGGATATGAAAGAATATACAACAATAGAGGAAATTTATAAGGATATTAAATCAGTTAAAATTCAAGGAGCTACAAATGTTGCAATCGCTGTAATTTCTGGCATTAAGTTATTACTTCAACAGAAAGAGTTTTCTTCATATGATGAGTTTATACAAGAAGTCTTTTCAACAGCAAATAACTTGGCAACTGCGCGTCCAAACGAACCTTTAGCTAAAAATGGTGTGAAGTATTTAAGACTTTTAATGCAGATTGTCGAAAGAACGTGTGACGATTATTTGAAAATGATAAAGGTTGCAAAGGATCTGATTGTGGTTAATAGTAAAGGTGTTCTTGAGGATAAAAGAGGAATATTTACTCACTGTCATTCTACAACTGCAGAGCGGGTTATTATTGAACATTTTAAAAATCATAATGATATTAAAGTCGCTTGTACTGAAACGCGTCCATTATTTCAAGGGAGAATAACTGCTAGAAATTTAGTTAAAGCAGGTGTTGATACAACATTGACAGTAGATAGTGCTGGCGAAAGCTTTATCATGGGGCGAGATTTGTTTTCAGTGGACGTTGTCTTAATTGGCAGCGATGAAGTATTGATGGAGGGTTCTGCAATTAATAAGATCGGTAGTATTGGATATGCTTTAGCTGCTAAAAAAGTTAACATACCAATA
>JALWCU010000408.1 GCA_027015275.1 Bacteroidales bacterium
GTGCAGCTGTATCCCGGTCCGCTCATGTATAATCTTTCAATTTATTGTTCGTACAAACTCAGAGGCTTTTGGGGTAGCTTGCTGTCTTCATTTTTCTTTATCCTGCCATCATATATCTTGATGGTCTTTTTGTCGTGGCTGTATTTTGCTTATGGAAGTGTTGCATGGGTTAAGCCTATGTTTTTGGCTCTGGATGCAATGGTTGTGGGAATAGTGTTTAATATTTTCCTTGGTTTTGGTAAGCGATATGTGCAAGGAGCAAGTGCGAGTATTATCGCTGGAACAGCATTTTTGTTGTTATTGTATCATGTAAATGGACTGATTATTATAGCTATAGCTATAGCGCTGGAATATATCTTAGCAATATTTTTCAAGGAAAAGTCGCAAAGCCCAACAAAAGACAAGGATATAGTGAGAACAAATTTGCCAGGTAGTCTCAGTGGCCGTCTGATTGGAATAATTGCTTCGGGAGTTGTGTTTGCTGGAATAATTATTTGGGGGTTGATCGATCATTCGCAAAATGCACAGTTATTTTTCTCAATGTTCAAGATAGGTGCGGTTGCTTTTGGTAGTGGATTCACCATAATGCCGCTACTTCAGCAGACAGCTGTCTTGTCGCATCATTGGCTGACTATGCGCCAATTTGCCGATGGTATTGCCTTTGGGCAGATAACGCCAGGTCCCATACTTATAACATCGACTTTTGTAGGGTATAAGGTTAGTGGTTTGTTGGGTAGTGCTTTGGCAACATTCGCAATGTTTTTCCCATCGTTTTTTTACACACTTATAGTTACTGAGATTTATGAAAAAATTAGGGCTAAAGCGTGGATACAGCAGGCTATTCATGGCATAATGTCGGCATTTACTGGAATGCTTGCATGGGTCGTGCTCAGTCTGGGAGAAGTGAGCCTGCACAAGCCTCTGCTATTTATCTGGGCAGTGGCAAGCTTTATTTTAGTTAGATACCTGAAAATAAACATATTATGGATATTTCTCGTTGGTATCTTAGCCAGATTATTGATGTTTTTTATACTTAAATACTAAAAATAATTAGCAATGGACTGGTTAATTTTCGGTATATCACTGGTAGCTTCGTTTATCTTCGCCCTTGGCGGTGTGGGTGCAGCTATCGTTTTGATTCCAACCTTAGTATGGCTGGGAATACCTATTGGCACAGCAAAACCAGTTGGGCTTTTTTACAATACCGTGAGTCTGACTGGTGCGAGCGTTCACAATATAAGGCACAAATTACTTGACTTTAAGATCGGAACGCCGATTATTATTACATCACTTTTATTTGCTGCTGGTGGCGCTTATCTGTCAAAGTTTGTTCCAGCAAAATATATACTTTGGCTTTTTATTGCATTTCTTCTTTTCTCGAGCTCTATGTTTCTTTTTCACAAGAAGTCAGAAGCCAAGGGATACCGTGAAGATAGACCTTACCTGGCATTGTCACTTGTAGGAGCTTTTGCTGGTTTGCTCTCTGGATTGCTGGGCATAGGTGGAGGTGGAATAATTTCACCGTTGATGCTTATGCTGGGATTTAATCCTAAAAAAATCACCACAATTACGGCTTTTGTTGTTCCATTTTCGTCATTTTCAGGCTTTTTGACTTACTGGGCAATAGGTAAAGTTGATTGGAAGCTCACTATTATAGCATCTTTGGGCGGAATAATCGGCGCAACGCTTGGTACACGATTCATGCACAGCAAATTAAAAATTTCTACAGTCAAGAAAATATTGGCAATCATACTGTTACTAATGGCTGTAAAGCTCATTCTCAAAGCAATTTGATTTTTTACATAAATTGCTATATTGGCTGCAAAATTACTAAACGCTACAGAGTATGAAAAGACTTGTATTCATAACTTTTTTGCTGGGGCTAACTGTTGCAGCATTCGCTCAACAGAAATCTTTGTTAAGCAAGCCGGAATTTAATGGTTATATTCAGATTCGTGCCGTGAGTAACATGGCTGATTACAATAGCTTTATGGTGCGACGACTAAAATTGTGGATAAAATCCG
>JALWCU010000409.1 GCA_027015275.1 Bacteroidales bacterium
TACCCCAATAACGAGTACGGGATAGATTCCAGTCCACCATATTCTTGAGCCATTCGCCAAAACGTCCTTGACCTGTGGATGGTGGCTGCCAGTTAACTGTCTGATTCAGAGCAATCATGCGCTCTTTTCTGTCTGTTGTGCGGATAAACCACGCCTCTATTGGATAATAAAGAATTGGTTTGTCCGTACGCCAACAATGCGGATAAGTGTGAACATGTTTCTCGCTTTTGAACAGCTTACCTTCCTTTTTAAGCTTTACGACAATGTCAATATTTACGTTGTATTTATCTGCTATGCGCTCCTTTTCTTTCTCGTATTGGCGCTGCTTTATCTGACCTTTTGCAAATTTCTCTTCTATTTCTTTTAGCTCCTGATCATATCCTTCTTCATACTCTGGACGGACAAATCGCCCACTAAATTCACCGACACCATCGACGAACTTGCCACGCTCTGTTACCAATGTCAGAGCACCAATGCCACTTTGTTTTGCTACGCGCATATCATCAGCACCAAAACTCGGTGCTATGTGTACAATACCAGTACCTTCGTCAGTAGAAACAAAGTCGCCTATAATCACACGGAAAGCATCGCCTTCCTCTGGCTGATGGTATGGCATAAGCTGATGGTAGCGAACGCCTGCCAGTTCTCTGCCAGTAAACTGATCAAGCAAACGCCATGGAAGCACCTTGTCACCGGGCTTATATGTCATCTCTGCCTCGGCTCCTTCGGGCTTAAAATAATTAGGCGCAAGGTCCTTGGCAAGAATAACTGTAACTGGCTCTGCTGTGTATGGATTAAATGTCCGTATTTTCTGATAAACCATTTTTTCGCCAACAGCCAAGGCAGTATTAGACAAAAGAGTCCAAGGTGTTGTTGTCCAGGCTAAAATATACAAATCAGTATCAACGCCATTAAATAAAAATTCGCTCTTTTCGTCATGCTTAACCTTAAACATTGCCACGCCCGTAACATCCTTTACATCACGGTAACATCCTGGCATATTTAACTCATGCGAACTCAGAGCTGTACCAGCAGCGGGCGAAAATGGCTGTATTGTGTAACCTTTGTAAAGCAAACCACGATTGTATAGCTCTTTCAGTGCCCACCAGAGCGATTCTATATATTTGGGATCATAAGTGATATAAGGATTTTCCATGTCAACCCAATAGCCCATCAATTCTGTGAGCTTTTCCCAAACATCAGTGAATTGCATCACATCCTGCTTGCAATGCTTGTTGTATTCTTCTACAGAAATTTTGTCGCCAATCTCATATTTATTAATGCCAAGTTTTTTTTCTACCTGAAGCTCAACAGGAAGACCGTGGGTATCCCAACCTGCCTTACGCTCTACATAATAGCCTTGCATTGTCTTGTAACGACAGAAAAGGTCTTTGATCGTACGCGAAAGCACATGATGAATACCAGGAAGACCATTTGCAGAAGGTGGTCCCTCGTAAAACACAAATGGCTCATTATTTTCTCTGAGTTTCAGACTCTTGTGAAAGGTATCATTATCCTTCCAGAACTTTAGAATTTCTTTGTTAATCTCCGGTAAACTCAACTGCTTGTACTCAGCAAACTTCATTGTATCAATTATTTAAGCATTTTTTAACATTCCCTCTCAAATGTTGCAAAGTTAATTTTTTTTATTACAATTCAAAATCAAATGCCTGGTATGCAATGATTATAAAAAATTTTTCCTTGCCAATAACAACTCCCCACCACATTTAAACAGCAATTATTTCCCTGGCAGTAATATATAACCGTAAAATAATTTCTGGAACTCATAAGTTTTTGTGCTGAGCAATTTGTTGTGCAATTTATCTATAACTCTCACTCTCAGATCATAATATGGTTTGCAACTTCTAATAAAACTATACTCGGCTGCGTATTCAAAGGCTTCTGACTTGGATGGCAAAAAATCAAGGTTTGAATAATAAGCTACGATTTCTGCTAATTCTACCAATGAATCTGCATTATTACCAACAATTACATCTTCATAAGACACCGTGCCATGACAAAAGTATTTTTCCATGACGCCATAAACATTATTCTGCCCAAATATTCCAAAGCCTTTTATAGAATCAGGGTCTCCACTCAAGGAAGAGTCTGCCGCTCCATAGTAATAAATTTCTCTCCAATGATTTCCGTGTTTTTCGAGTAATGCCGCATCTGTATATCCCATATATCCCATGCCACCTGGATCTTTTATCCCGACAAAGACCATAGCTCTTGTCCTACCGTCGATTACAAATACTTGCTTTGCCAAGACCTTGACCAATGCATTAAAAGATGTGTCCAAAAACTGACTATAATTTTCTACCCATTTGTAATGTTTTTTTAAAATTCTTATTATCTTCCTATTAATCAGGCTATTATCTTTAATAAACTTAACCTTTGGAACACAGTCCAAACTTTTCTCAACCTTAACTATTTTCCACAATTTACCTTGCCTGACAAGGTTAAAAAGCAAATTATATTTTTTCCCTCCTTCATGGAAAAAAACACTTGCCCAGACTACTGCCGTATCATTATGCGCAGGTAATCTCTGCATCTGGTACAGCTTTATCCTTTGCAAAATAGAATCATCATAAAAATTTGTAACATCATCCGTTGACAACTTCTTAATAACAGATACATCACCATCAGACAACGCCTTAATATATTTCCTGACAATGGATTCTGGGTTTTGATCAGCTAAAGCCATATTACTCTTACCAGTTCGTTGCTTATTATTTGAACAGGAGCTAATTAGGACCACCAAAAAAATCGCAAAAGAAATCTTCATAAATCTCATGAGTCAAAATTTATAGTTTTATGGTAAATAAACCGAGCCACTTATTGTATTCCTCACAGCGCCAGTAAACGAAGCATACACATTCTCTATACCCAGCCAGCGTAACAGACCCAGGAATGCAAATACTACAGCTTCCTTATAATCAACAAGTTCCATGGGTGGAATAATAATTTCATTATTAACCTGACGCTGAATAAGTTCGATCAAAAACTTATTCTTAGCCCCACCACCTGTTACCAATGTACGACCTTGATAATGGTTAAGCACGGCTGCTATTTGTGCAGAAATATGATGATAAAGCGTGGCGAGCTTGTCAATAGCATTTATCTGATACGCCTGTATTATTGGAAGGAATTTCTTATAAAACCAATGGTCTGAAAGGGATTTAGGCGGCTTGAGCGAGTAATAATCAATGCTATCGAGAGCCGCAAGTAGCCGGTTATTAACTTTCCCTTGCTTGCCGAGCTGTCCATCTCGATCGAATTCCAACCCAAGTTGGCGAGCAAAAAAATTCAACGCATAATTAACAGGTGAAATGTCAAATGCTATCATCTCACTACGCACCGTGATATTAGAGAAACCACCAAGATTAAGAAGCAGGTCATACTCACCGAACAAATAAATATCGCCAACAGGCACCAAAGGCGCTCCCTGACCTGCAAGGGCAATATCCTGCGAGCGAAAATCGCATACCACAGCCAGTCCCGTGAGAGCAGCTACGACAGCACCATCACCCAGCTGAAAATTAATACCTTGCTCGGGATAATGAAAAATCGTATGTCCATGTGATGCAATGAACAAAGGTCGTGGTTTGCCTACCAGAAAATCATTTACTTTCTGTGCTATAAACTTTCCGTAGTGTTTGTGCAATGTAATAAGTTCCAAAGCACTGCCATTCTGAGCATTTCTCAGCTGGGCAGTAAGGTCCTTGGGATATGCAACTGTAATGGCCGAAAGAATTTCAAAGTCCCAATTTTTAGTTTTATCACTCTCCTGCCAGAATCGGCACAAAGCCAGGTCCAGGCCGTCTAAGGATGTGCCTGACATTATTCCCAAAGCAATGTAATCAGTCATAGCACACAGGATTACAAGACATTAGCCAGTTGTTCTTTAATTTTTCCCAGCTCGTCCTTCATCCTGACAACCAGTTGCTGAATATTAAAATGATTTGCTTTTGAACCCATAGTATTTATCTCGCGCCCCATTTCCTGCGAAATAAATGTGAGAGTTTTCCCTGCTGTAGTATTATTCTCTGAGAGTGTTTGCCGAAAATAATTAATATGATTCTGCAAACGAACCTTCTCTTCTGTTATGTCATATTTCTCGAGATAATAAATCATTTCCTGCTCGAACCGGTCTTTGTCATGATCTATTTTTAATTCACTCAAGGCACTGAGCAGACGCTCCTTGACCTTGTCGATTCTTTCCTTCTCATATTGTGGCACCTGTGATAAATAGCCTTCTATCAAGCTGACCCTTTTGATGAAATCTTCTTCTAATGCCTGGCCTTCCTGTCTGCGAAATTCTATCAATTGCTCCATGGCTTGTTCGACTGTCTGAATAATTTTTCTCCAGGTCTGTTCATCGCCTTCATGCCTACTGGGCTTGAGCATATCAGGCAGCCGCATAATGGTCTCTATCATATTGACCTTTCGTGGATTATAGCCTAATTTCCTGGATAAATCTCTTATTGCCTGAAAATATTGCTCGCCCAGCTGCTGGTTAATTTGATAAGGCTGAGCATCCTGTCTCTCCAGGGTAACATAACACTCTACTTTGCCACGGATAAGTTTTTTCTGAAGAAAGCTACGCAAAAATGGCTCCCTATGAATGTATTCCATAGGTAATTTCACCTTTAGGTCAAACTGCTTGCTGTTAACTGATTTAATATCAACTTTGATATAGACTTGCTGGTCCTGGTATTCCCCACGGCCAAAGCCTGTCATAGAGTAAATCATTGTCCAATTTTTTTTAGTTTCTCAATACTAATAACTTGTGCATGAAAGTCTTTGTCTCTTTGTTCGACAAAAATAGGTCCCAAGCCAGGATAATAAAAATAACTAATATGACCTGTTTTGACAATTTTCTTTTTATTTGGTCTGTCTTTGGTAACATACCTATAGCGCATATCTACTCGCAATACTGTGAGCAAGCTATCGCCAAGGGCAATGGTATCCAGAGCAGAGCCCACACTTGCAGACCTGGCATGAAAACAAAAACCTTGCTTAGGCAGACGGAATCTAAATTTTATTAAAGCTTTTCCAACATGCTGTGGCTCAAAGCTAAAGCTCAAATCCTTCTGAATCTCGTAAAACATTATGTTCAAAGAATATACATTAAAATATTGATATAGCCTGAGAGCATGCTGCTCCATGATATAATTGGAATACACATCAAAAGTCGAATCATTCAAATATTGCACAGTAAAAATCGTATCCCCAACTCTGTAAATCAGTTCATTGTAAAAGCTCCATGATGTATCTGTAACAGATTGCCATGTATATACAAGCGTGTCTGGCTGAGAAAAGACATATTTCGCTCCATCCTCACTCTTATAATAAGTAGAGCAAGCTGTCAAAAAGAAAAAAATGTAAATCCACAGAAATTTTTTCATTGGCACCAGCTTAGACTAACAACACCCAATTTTTCTGCTTAGCCTTCTCTCTGAGAGATTGTTTTACCTGATCAGATAAATGCGTGCGTACTGCATAAAAATACAAATCCGAAGGTAGATTGTCTATTTCCTCTGGCACGAACTCCAGCGGATTATTACTAATATTCAGTTCATCGAGCTCATCTAGAAAACCTATTTGCGGTGGCAGGGACTTAATATTGTTATCGCTAATATTGAGAACAATCAACGAACGCAGCTTGCCC
Source organism: Bacteroidales bacterium (assembly GCA_027015275.1). Classification (GTDB taxonomy): domain Bacteria; phylum Bacteroidota; class Bacteroidia; order Bacteroidales; family S143-33; genus S143-33. Next base: position 5,675 of record JALWCU010000409.1, read on the forward strand.
ACCTGCCCGGAAATACTCATCAATTGATTATGGTCGAGATATAACTCAGTCAAATTCAGCAGCTTTCCTATAGCTTCGGGCATTTGCTCAAAACGGTTGTACGACAATACAAGTTTTATTAGAGAAAATGGCAAGTCTGGCAAATCACGGAACTGATTATATGCAAGATACAGGATTTTCAGAGATTTGAGCGAAACAAACTGCTCGGGCAGCTCAGAGAGTCCATTTCCAGACAAATTAAGCTCTCCAAGATGTACAAGAAAAACAAATGACCTGGGCAAGGAAGTAATCTTATTCTCACTCAAGTCGAGACGTGCCAGATGATATAATTTTCCAAATTCCTGGGGCAGTTCTTCCAGTAAATTACCTGCTATCTCCAGAATATTCAGAGAACTGCTACTGACCACTGAGTCGGGTAAACGAGTAATTCTATTGCGAGAGAGATAAAGCTCCTCTATTTTCTGAAAAGCAAAATTTTCTGGAAGGCTGGAAATCTTATTTCCCGAAGCATCAAAAATTCTCAAACTCTTTAGCTGGCTTAT
>JALWCU010000410.1 GCA_027015275.1 Bacteroidales bacterium
ATCATCATCGACTGTGTTAATCGCAATTGTCTGGGTTGTGCTCCCCTGCGGAATTGTTACTGAATGTGCACTAAGTGTGTAATCGTCGTTTTCTGTAGCACTCCCACCAAAACTTAGACCTACTGTTACGTCCTCATAGGTCGGTCTGGATAGTGCTATAGTGGCAATAGCTGAACCATTATTCTCATTTACAGTGTCTTTGTCTATTTGTAGGGTTACATAGACTTTACTCGTGTCTATTATGTAAACTGTATCTTTCTGCTCGCCATCCTCTTGCGCATGTTCATAGCCACTGCCGTAACTTACCTGATCTATATCAATATAAGCAACTTCTGTCTGTTCCTTCATATTATCAGCAATACTGCTAAGTAGAGTGTCTATTGACTGGGTTCCTGCTGGAATCGTAACATTTATGGGCGCTGCGTAGTCTGTCCCATAACTTGCCGTCCCCGTGTATTTCAGTGTTACATCTATATCTGTGTGTGCTGGCTTGTCCAATGATAAGGTTATCTGCGCTGTATCGCCCTCTATTATCGTGTCTGGATTAGCTTCGAGACTTACTTTTATTAAATCATTATCCAAAATATCTATGCTTGCAGTCTGGGGGCTACCTATTGTTGCACTTCCACCTACAACTCCAGTTATCTGCGCTGTTACATTTTCTGTGTTCTCAAAAACATAATCATCTATCGCTGCTATATTTATGTAGCCTTTATCTTGACCCGCTGGTATGGTTACAGCTATACTCGTAGTTGTACCGCCATTTGCTGTATAATCATTTCCTATTTCTGCTGTTCCCGAAAGCTCTACGCTTACTGTTACATCCTGGTCTGTCAGACCACTCAGAGACACAATGAATTGTCCCGTGTCGCCCTCACTAATCTGCGTAGGATCTGCTGCAATGCTTACCGAAGGGGCGGGATCATTATCCCGGATATACGTTGTATCTCGATTCTGTGATGACACTATAGCCGAACAACCTTGCAATGAGTCAATCTTCACCACTACGCTCTCAACCCCTTCGTGAATATTGTCATCATAGGTTGTTATAGTCTGGGTATTAGAACCTTCAAAATGTACTGCTGTGAGAATCTTGGAATAATCATTTGCAGAATCTGCTGTACCGTCTAAACTCAAATATGCTGTAATGCCACCAGGACAGGTCTTGGTATTAGATAGAGAAACAGTGAAGTCATTGCCCTCGTCTACTGTGTCTGGCGTCATATTAAGCGAAACTACAGGCGTATCATCATCCAAAATAACAAGCGTATCTTTGTCTGGCGAGCCAATCTGCGCGTCTCCGCCTGAAACATCTGCTATCTGAGCTATTAAATCTTCAGAGTTTTCAAAAATATCATCATCGACTGTGTTAATCGCAATTGTCTGGGTTGTGCTCCCCTGCGGAATTGTTACTGAATGTGCACTAAGCGTGTAATCGTCATTTTCTGTAGCATTTCCACCAAAATTTAGATTTACTGTTACGTCCTCATAGGTCGGTCTGGATAGTGCTATAGTGGCAATAGCTGAACCATTATTCTCATTTACAGTGTCTTTGTCTATTTGTAGGGTTACATATACTTTTGTTGTATCCAAAATATAAACCGTATCTTTAGAAGGCTCTCCAATTGTGGCGTTACCACCATCAAGATTTGTTATACTGACTTGAGCAAGCTCTGTAGGTTCGTGTACTAAATCTTGCAACGACGTTAAGTCAATTGTATCTGCTAACTTTTCAGCAGGTATTATAATTTTATCAGCGCAAGTATAATCCGAGTTTAATTCAGCTGTTAAGCCAAAACCTAAACTAACTGTTACGTCTTGATAAGTAGGATTGGTTAAAATGGCTATAATTTTTGATGTTTCGCCTTCAATGATAGAATCAGGGACCGCTTTCAATGTAACTTGAGGCGGGTTATCATCATCGTTTATTCTAATAGTCAAAGTTTGTTCTTCTGTCTCAGCAGCATCACCGCCAATAACTTTCTCCACATCTACTATAGCTTGTTCCTGTATTT
>JALWCU010000411.1 GCA_027015275.1 Bacteroidales bacterium
CTTATGAGCAGGTGCTTGACCTGAGCCCAGAGCAAAAAGAACGTATTTTTAGATTCTTGTGGTGGAATGCCCAGCCAGCTAACCGTTATTATTTATATGATTTCCTTTATGATAACTGTGCTACACGCGTTCGGGACGTGCTCGTCAGAGAGCTGGGCGACAGCCTCATAATGCCGCACCGGAATATGCACACAACATTTCGTCGTGAAATTTCTCGCTATGTGAGCAACCCATGGCTAATGTTCGGAATAAATTTACTTATCGGTCCCACAGGCGACAGTAAGCTCGATATGAACACAGCCATGTTTCTGCCTGATTATGTAGATAGTGCTTTGGCTCAAGCTTATATCATCACTCCAAATTCGGGTAAAAAACCTTTGGTCAAAGAAGCACACTTTATATATAAATTCACGCATCCTCAGCCCGCTGCTTCTTGGTGGTACAGTCCTTTGCTGATTTTCACACTGCTTCTAATAGTGATACTTGTTTTGAGTTTTCGCGAAACAAAGCTAAAAAAACGAATGGCATGGCTGGATGTGAGTCTTTTTGCTCTCTTCGGATTCGTATGTTGTGTATTACTGGTTATGTTGCTGCTCAGAGACCACCAGGTAACGCAAAATAACTGGAACATTGCTTGGGCATTTCCTCTCCATTTCTTTTATGCCTTCTTTGTGGCAAAACAGCGCTTGAGCAAAATAGCCGGGCAATATGCCAATTTCTTTAGGTTTTATTACCTCACGCTAATAATACTTTTCCCATTTTTGCCGCAACGGCTCGATTACGCCACAGTGCCGCTGATGATTATTCTCTTTGTTCGTTTTCATCAGATTTGGAAATTTTATAAAAATAGTTGATTATGAACTTTGTAGAACATAATAAAATTATCATTCTCATCATCAGTTTTCTGGCAGGACTGATACTAACTGCTCTGCTCGTGGCTAAGTATTTCAGAAAGAAAAAGCTTAATAAATGGCACAGTCCTGTCATGGCTACCATAGGCGCAATATGGCTAACAGTTGCTATCATTGGCTTGCTACTGCTCACGCCTAATATTTTTAATGTTAGAATAAAGAATAAAACATTCCTCATCACTCCCCTGAAAGTAATTATTGCAATTTATATTCTACTAATTAGCATATATTTAACACAGATAATTAAATTCCTTTTCCGAAGATTAAGTACTGCTAAATATCGGTTACAACTGGTGCTTAGCATAATAACTATCTGGGCAATAGCTCTGGTAGCAGTAATAAAAATTTTCCTTCGCAGGCCTGATGCTTTGCTCAAATTGGCTCTTTTTCATCTGTCAAAGTCGCCTATAACAATTATTGATATTGTTACTTTTCTGACTATTATAACACTGACAGCCATTGTTCTGATTTTTGTGCGGCTATACTTTGACAGACGCATAGAGCAAGGTAAAATCGATTCTGGCTATGGCATAGCCGTTTACAAGATTTTGAGTTATGTAATATGGGCCACTGCCATTGTGCTGGGCATTGAAATGATGGGCATAGATATAACCTTTCTAATAGCTGGCTCAGCAGCATTATTAGTTGGTATTGGCATGGGCATTCAGCAGGTTTTCCATGATTTTATTTCCGGAATTATTCTGCTTACAGAAAGGAAGATAGAAGTTGGAGACACAATAAAAGTCGGCGATACAATGGGCGCTGTCGAGGATGTCTCTTTCAGAGTAACAACAGTCTTAATGCCAGACAATACAGAAATAATCATTCCCAACTCTAAGCTAACTTCAGAGCAAATAGTAAATTATACGCATACACAAAAAATAGCCAGATATTCTATTCCTGTAGGGGTAGCTTATGACTCAGATGCCCGCCGGGTGATGGATATATTGTTGGATATAGCTAATAATTATCCAGGCATTCTCAAGAAGCCAGCTCCAGATGTTATATTCAAGGAACTGGCAGATTCTTCTCTCAATTTTGAGCTCTTATTCTATGTAAATGTGAGTACAAAAATTTACAAAATAAAAAGCGATTTGTTGTTAAATATCTATGAAAGATTTAACGAGGAAGGTATAGAAATACCATTCCCACAAACAGATGTACATCTCTTTGTCGAAAATCAAAATAACGAATCAAATGATAAAAACACATAGCCATGAAACGCATAACTATAATATTTTATTTATTGGTGTTCAGCACTCTATCGCTATTAGCACAAAATTTTCTAAAGCAACCGTTTATAATAATTGATGACACAATCAAGATTTATCCTGATGAGTTTATGTACATGTACCGCAAGAACACAATGCCCAATGATACTATAACACCAGAGCAATATTTAGATTTGTTCATTAATTATAAACTAAAAGTCATTGACGCTATCGACCATGGCTATAACAAGGACTCTGCTTTTCATGCAGAATACGAAAAGTACTTACTCGAAGCAGCGGGTAATAAATTCAAAGACAAGCAAATAGAGAAAGCTCTTTTAAAAAAATATTTCAATTGGCTGCAAACAGAAGTACGTACAAGCTATATTCTCAAGAAAATACCGCGTAACGCTAGCCCGGCCGATACTGCCAAATTATACAATGAGCTTATGAAAATAAGACAGCAGGCACTCGCTGGTAAAGATTTTTCCCGTTTGGCCGTAGAATATTCCGATGCGCCACGAGTAAGACGTGACAGTGGTGATGCAGGATTTCTGAGCATTTTCGATATACCAGGTGCTTTTCACGATTTTGTTTGGAATGGCAAAATTGGAGATGTTTCCAAGCCAATACGTTACATGAATATGTATTACATTATCAAAATCACTGGCCGCCGTCCTGCCAGAGGCAAGTATCATATAGAACAAATTTTTATAGCTCTACCACGTCATCACACAACCAAAGATTCCCTGGAAGCAATGCACAAGCTCAGAATAATAGATTCTTCTCTCAAGGCTGGTGTATCATTTGAGGAGCTTGCTAAGAAATATTCCGATGATTTTCGTAGTGCCAAGCACGGCGGCGATATGGGCTGGATACGGCCCGGGCAGACCATTCCTGTGTTCCAAAAGGCAGTCTTTTCTATGAATAAACCTGGCGAAATTACCGGACCTATTCGCTCTATCCTTGGCTATCATTACATAAAACTAATTGAGAAACAGGATTATAGCAACTTTAATAAGCAAAAAGCTTCTCTAATGCGTATGCTTCCACACACGCCTGCATATAGACAGGTACTCATACACAAACTAGACAGCCTCAAAAAAGTCTATGGATTTCGGCTAATAGGAAGCTTGGACACTGTCTATGCGCATATTGATAATTCTATATTCCAGGGCAAATGGCAGGATACAATGCTGTTCAGAGACAATAGCCCTCTATTCAGCTTGGGCAACAAAACATATTCTTATTCTGACTTCGCGCATTATATCAAAAACGTGCAGAGACCCACAATGCCAGGTAATCCACGCACTTATGCCCGCAAACTCTTCGATGATTTTGTTTACGACAAAGTCAAACTCCTTTACCTACACCAGCTTGCCAGCCAAAAAGGCACTGATTTCTACTATCTTGCCAAGGAATTTTACGAAGGACTCTTGCTGTTTAATATTTCCAATGATAAGGTATGGCAAAAAGCATCAGAGGACACTGTCGGACAAAGGCGCTATTATCAAAGGCATCTCAAGAAATACTCTAACATACAGTACATTACAATACTAAAAGCAAAAAATACTCAAAGCCTCAGAAGAGCAGTAAAAATACTACGCCGGCTAAAGCCGCAAATACTTGATACCAGCTTTGTGAACAAATATATTAGAGATACAAATATAGTCTTTGTCAAACAGCAATTGATAAAAAAATCAGAGGACAAAAACTTTGCTTTCTTATTTGATAAACTTAAGAAAAAACCACGTGAAAAAATTTTCACAACTGCGGATAATCAGATTATATTTGTAAACGACAAATTCAAGCAAATACGTGGTTTTGTTACTGCGGATTATCAAAACTATCTGGACAGAAGTTGGATCCGTCAGCTCAGAAAGAAACATAAAGTAGTGATTAACAATAAACAAAAAGTTCTAAAATTCTTGGGAAATGGGAAGTAAACTATCATTAGTCATAGTCATAATGGCCTTGGCTTCTGTCTTTGCCGGATGCCAGAAAAAAACTAAATTAGAAAATAGAGCAGACAAACCTGTAGCTAAAGTCTATGATAAATATTTAATGATGAGCGACATAGCAAAAGCTATACCCAAAGGCCTGTCACCTGACGACAGTGCTTATGCTGCCGAAAATTACATAAACAGATGGATAAAAGAACAATTGCTCATAAACCTGGCAAACAATTATCTTAAAGATGAGAAGAAGGACATTGACAGAAAAGTGGAGGAATTCCGCCAATCTCTGCTTATACATACACTAAAGAATAAAATCATTGCTCAAAAATTAGACACTGCTATTACACAACAGCAAATACGCCAATATTATGAGGCACACAAACAAGACTTTGTCCTGAGTGTACCCATAGTTCAAGGCTATTTAATAAAAATTCCTTTGGATAATCAAGATATTATTGACCAGGTCAAACAGCTTGTCAGTTATAATTTACCCGGTGACGTAGCAAAGGCTCAAAAATTGGCACAAAGCAATAATGGTATGTTTCTAGACTTCCGCTCCAGTTGGAAGAACTTCACAGAGATAGAATCATATTTGCCATTTTCTATAAGTAATCCAGAATATTTCCTGCAAAACAAAAGAATCCTGGAAACAACTGACGATCAATTTTATTATTATTTACGGATAACAGACTTTGCATTACAAGGCGATACTGAACCTTTTGAACTGGCACAGGATGAGATCAGAAAAATTCTTCAGAACGAGGAAGGAGAGCGCATCTTTTCAGATCTAGAAAAAACACTTTATACTAACGGAATAAAAAAAGGCAGTGTCAAAATATTTTATTAAACAACTAAAAAACCATATAAAATGAAGCGCATTATAACTTTTGCAATAATACTTTTAGGACTCAGTGCTATGGCACAGAACGATACTCTGGTAGTGGATCAGGTCGTAGCACGTGTTGGAGATAGAATCATTCTTGAGTCTGATATTGAAGCACAATACTCACAGGTAATAAGCTCTGGTGAAGCCCCGAAAGAAATGAAATGCCAGATATTAGAAGACCTTCTTACACAAAAACTACTTCTTAATCAAGCAGATATAGATAGTGTGTATGTATCTGATGATGAGCTGGATGCAGAGCTAAATGCACGACTCCAGCTATTCATTGATCAGATGGGTGGAATAGAAAAAATGGAAGATTATTTCCACAAATCTATATTCGAGATCAAAGACGATCTCAAGCGTGTTCTAAAAGAACAGATTAGAGCACAAAAAATGAAAAACAAGCTTACCAAAGATATTAAAATAACACCCTCAGAAGTACATGATTTTTATGAAAAACTTCCTAAGGATAGCCTGCCTATAGTTGACCAATCAGTGGAAGTACAACAAATTGTCGTAAAGCCCAAAATAAGTGCAGAGCAAGAAAAAGCAATTATCGAACGCCTGAACAAAATGCGTCAGGAAATCATCTCAGGTAAGAAGAAATTTCAAACCTTAGCTATCCTTTACTCAGATGATCCTGGAAGTGCTCCAAAAGGCGGCGAGCTTGGTTTCCGCTCTCGAGCAGAGCTTGTTCCAGAATTTGCATCTGTAGCTTTCTCACTCAAGCCAGGCGAAGTCTCACATGTTGTAAAGACAAAATATGGCTACCATATATTGCAACTCATTGAACGTAAAGGCGAAAGAGTAAATGTCCGCCACATTCTGATCGTTCCCAGACCTACCCCACAGGAAATAGCAAAGGCAAAAAAACTGGCAGACAGCGTATATAATCTCATTGTCTCTGACTCACTGACTTTTGATAAAGCAGCTTTGCTATACTCTGATGACCAAGATACCAAAAATAATGGAGGACTATTGATAAATCCTGCCAATGGCACATCAAAATTCAAAATGGATGAGCTACCTCCATACATTCGCTTTGATATTAAAGACCTCGAGCCAGGACAAATAAGTAAGCCTGTACAAACCGTTGATAATACAGGACAACTGGTATTCAAAATTTACAAACTAAAATCAAAAACCCCAGCTCACATTGCCAACCCAGACCAGGACTATCAGCTAATTATGGATATGGCACTTAAGCACAAGAAACAAATGTTTATGGACAACTGGATAACACAACAAGTGAAAAAAACTTACATACACATCATTCCATATTACAAGAACTGCAAGTTTCACAATCACGTCTGGTTACAATACAACCAAAAGGAAGAATAGCTTGTCATGGAATATATAGAACTTTTGGGAGGATTGGCTCTACTAATTATTAGCGGAAAATATTTGGTAGATGCGGCTGTGGCTCTGGCCAAAAGGCTCGGCATGTCCAGCCTTTTGGTAGGCATGACCGTAGTAGCCTTTGGAACATCCGCCCCAGAACTATTGGTAAGCCTAAGTGCAGCACTCAAAGGAATTCCAGAAATCTCCCTGGGTAACGTGCTGGGCTCAAATATCGCTAATATCGGACTGGTGCTGGCAATATCAGCCATAATAGTTCCTATTCCTGTACAAAAAAATACCGTGCGCTACGACTGGCCTATAATGATGCTCAGCTTCATTCTGCTAAGCATATTTATGCTTGGTAATGAAATATCACGTCTCGAAGGATTTATACTCTTTGCACTGTTAATAGCTTATCTATGGTGGCAGATACACATCGCCCGTCGGCAAGCTAAAGGGAAGGATGATTCAGAGCAAGGCAAAAAACACATGTCATTATCTGTAGCCCTAATACTAATAATTGTAACATCTATTGGACTGGCTAAAGGTGCAGATTGGTTGGTCATGGGTGCCTCTACCATAGCTCACAAACTCCATGTAAGTGAACGCGTTATATCAATAACAATAGTAGCTATAGGCACTAGCCTGCCAGAACTCACAGCTTCGGTAATAGCAGCACTGAGAAGACAGACAGATATTTCGGTCGGAAATATAGTTGGTTCAAATATTTTTAATATTTTCTCAATCATAGGTCTGACTGCCATGATACATCCGCTCCATTTCAATCACGTGCCTTTCTTGATGGATATTGGCTCAATGCTCTTTATCGGGATATTGCTGTGGCTGGCTATTTATCCATTCAAATCAAATAAAATCACACGTGGCGAGGGATTCATGCTGCTTGCTTCATATTTTGCATACATTGTATTAATCCTTCTGGTCAAATTCTAAAACGATGATACAAGTAGAAAACATACACAAATACTTTGGAAGTTTGCATGTACTCAGAGGCATAACATTGTCCGTCGAAAAAGGCAAAATTCTCTCTATAATAGGCCGAAGTGGTGCAGGAAAAACAACACTACTGCAAATAATAGGCACGCTGCAACATCCTGACAAAGGACGGGTAATAATAGATGGCGTGGATGTCTTCGGACTAAGTAATTCCAAATTATCCAGCTTCCGTAATCAGAAAATCGGCTTTGTTTTCCAGTTTCATCATCTCCTGCCCGAATTTACTGCATTAGAAAATGTCTGCATACCAGGCTATTTAGCACATCGCAAGGAAGCGGAAGTCATCAAACGTGGCAAGGAACTCCTAGACATTTTAGGCCTTTCTGACAGGATGAATCACAAACCAGCGCAGTTGTCCGGTGGCGAGCAACAGCGTGTTGCTGTTGCTCGCGCCATTATAAATAATCCCGCGGCCATATTAGCCGACGAACCATCAGGTAACTTAGATACTGCCAACAAACAGGAACTGCACAAGCTATTCCTGAACTTGCGAGATGAGTTTAATCTGACCTTCATTATTGCTACACACGATGAACAGCTTGCAGCTTTAGCCGATGATATTATCCGTATTAAAGATGGAATGATTATTCAGTAGAATCAAATTTGCCCTTAATCTTAATGCCAATAACTGTAATATCATCCATTTGTGGATATTTTTTGCCCTTCCACTTTTTATATTCCTGTATCAGAGCTTTTTTTTGCTCTTCCATTGGCAGCTGCCATATAGAGAACAAGAACGTCCTAAAATTCCGAGCCATGTACTTTCGACCATATTGACCACCAAATTGGTCTTGATAACCATCGGTGTACATGTAAAAAATAATCTCGTCTGTTAGATCTACTTTCTTGAGCGTAAAAATCTTATTCTTTTCCTGCTTCAGTCCACCAATGGAAAAAGTATCACCGTGAACACGTACCATCTTGTTATTCTGCACATAAATCAAATCCTGCTTGGCTCCGGAAAATTCCAATGTTCTTTCCTGAAAATCTATGACGCAAATACCTATATCCATTCCGTCCATACTCTCTGTATCGCTCTGCTGCAGGGTCTCACGTATATATTTGTTCAGCTCGAAAAGAATCTTATCCGGCTGTGCAATATGCTGGATTTTAATAATCTGATTAAGATAGGCATCACCGAGCATAGACATAAATGCGCCTGGTACTCCGTGCCCAGTGCAGTCTCCTACTGCCAGTACTACTTTTCTCTTTTGTTCATCGCGGAAGAGGGAAGGCTTATCTCCGAGAATTTCTGCCAACCAGTAAAAGTCCCCACTAACGGTCTCCTTCGGCTGGTATAGAATAAAATATCCGTCAAATAACTTTTCGAAAAGACGATCACTCGGTAACATAGCCTTCTGAATACGGCTTGCATAACGGATGCTCGACTCAATGTCTCTGTTTTGTTTCTCAATCTTGTCTTTTTGCTTAAGCAAACTCTGCGTAGCCTTTTCCAAAATACGGGACTGGGTTTCGAGCTCTCTTTTCTGTAATTTGATTTGTTGATACTGTTTCTCCAGAAGCTTTTTGGTTTTCTGAAGCCTACGCATTATAAATACGATTATTAAAACAAAAACAAGAAGAACGGCTAGCGCTGCAAGTACAAATTTGAGCTGCTGGGTCCGCAATTTTTCTTCATTCTTAAGTATTTGTATTTCTTTCTGCTTTTCCTCATTTTGGAAGGTTAGAATGACCTCGGCATATCCCTGTCCTATAAGGTTTTTGTAATATTTGTTTAGCTGGTGTGTGTAAAGCTTGTGATAATAAAGTGCTTTGAGCAATTGCTTCTTGTTCTCGTAAATCTGAGAAAGCTGTTTATAAGCAGTTTTTAGAATGTCTGTACTCTGCGCTAACTGTCCATTTTCTACTGCTTTGAGAAAATATCCGACAGCCTTATCCTCTTGTTTATCTGATAAATACAGATTTCCTAATTCATTATAAACGGCACCCAGTCCCTTGTAAAGATTGTATTTTTGGTAAATTACTTTTGCCTGATTTATCGAAGAAATTGCATTCTTGTAATTACCTTGTGTCATATAAATTGTGCTAATCTTGATGAGTAAATCTGCTACAGACAAATTATCTTTCGCAGTTCTATAATATTCCAGGGCATTATTGTAATAAATCATTGCACTGTCCCATACTTCGTCCATGAAATAAAGTTCTGCTAAATTTTTCTGGACATGAGCCTTTGTCTCAAGTGAAATTTTATTGCACTTGAGGATGGAATTTAGAATATAATATGCTGTATCTACTTTGTAATTATTATAATAAACCATTGCTATCTTGGACTCGGTAATAGCTTTATCGTCATAGTCATTGATATTATCAAAGACATTAATAGCATTCTGATAATAATCCAGAGCAATTTCGGGCACTGACAATTTAAAGAAAATATCGCCCAGGTGCATTATAGCCTTACCATAGCTGCATTTATCTCTATTCTTGTAATAATCACGCAATTCCATATAATAACTGGTTGCCTGGTCTAATTGCCCCTGTTCCAGATACAATTGTGCAAGGCGGGCCTTCCATTTTGCCGCCAGCTCCTGGTTCTTCAATACCGAATCACACATATATATTGCTCTGCCAACCAGCTCTATAGCCTGCTGTGGACTGGTTCTATAGATTTGTCCATAAATTTTTTCTATGACTTCCAGAGCCTTATGTGGACTGGAATTGTAATAATTGTCCAGAACTTTATAGAGGCTATCTATTGGAGAAGCTGATAGTGTAATGAAACTCACTAACGCCAAAAATATAACAACACTTCGTCTCATTACTTCGCAGATTTTTGAGTTAAAATTTTAATATTCACGGCTTGTGGTCCGTTAAAACCATCCTGAATCTCAAACGAAACATCTTGATTCTCTACTAGTGGAACGAATCTTCCATTACAAATGGGCAAAGACGTATAACGAACAAAAACATTTGATCCATCAGACATTGTAATATAACCAATACCTCTGGAAGGGTCAAACCACTTTACAGTGCCCGTTAACTGTTTAGTTTTTTTATGCTTTGACATTTTATGGTTTTATTGCTTTTTCACAAATTTGGTAAAAATTTTAATGTTTTTCAAAGTACTTTCATGCTAAACTTGATAATAGACCAGGGCAATACTAAAACAAAATTCTATATCTTCGATATTAATAAAAAAATCATTCACAAAACCTCTTGCCCTAAGGACAATCAAAAATTATGCATTTCTGTCCTCAGTGAACTTTTTAACTTTAAAATTAGCAACGCAATATATTCCTCTGTAAGTGGACTGAATGATGCAATAATCGAGAGAATTAGAAACTTAAGCTATCACATTATTTTCGATTATACAACACCAATACCAATTAACAATCTATATCAAAGCAAGCAAACACTTGGCACAGATCGTCTAGCAGGAGCTATTGGAGCCAGGTGCCTTTTCCCTGACAAAAATCTCTTGATAATAGACATCGGAACGGCCATTACTTACGACTTCGTCAACTCACAGGGGCAATTTTTAGGAGGCAATATTTCGCCAGGTCCACACATAAGATTCAGTGCCTTACATGATTATACTGCCAGTTTGCCTAAGGTGGAATTAGACGAACCACAAAGACTCATTGCTCAAAATACAAAAGAGGCAATACTAAATGGCGTTCTCTGGGGTATATATTCTGAGATAAATGGCATCATAAAATTATCTGAGGGAAAATTTGATTCAATAACCCCTATTTTATCTGGTGGTTATGCTTATTTTTTTGGAAAAATGTTTAAAAGTTACATCTTTGTAGAGGCAAATTTGGTACCTATAGGATTGAACTGTGTATTAGAATACAACAAAAAACTTGATTTATGAAACGTGTTTGGCTAACGACGATTTTTATAATAATGTTCCTTGTGGGATATTCACAAAGACCGACTAACAACCCTTTCTCACGTTTTGGAGTTGGAGAGTTAGTTTATCAAGGTTTTGGAGCTAATATGGCAATGGGACATACAGGAATTGCAACATTAAGCAGATATAATTTTACAAAAATAAATCCTGCTTCCTATTCAGCTTATAAAGATAATCACGTTGCTTTTGACTTCGCTCTGAATGATAAAGTAAGTCAATTTGTAACACAGGATTCTAACGTTATAGACAATGTTAGTGATATTGCTTTTATTTCGGCAGTTATGCCAGTTACTCGGTGGCTTTCTCTAAGCTTCGGTATAATACCATATTCTGGTATTGGTTATACTATTGATGTACAAGATAGTCTTTATAATGATATTTCTGGGACAAAACTTAATCAACGGTATGACGGAAGTGGTGGAATAAATCAGGTATATCTGGGCAGCTCAATTCAGCCATTTCGCAATTTAGCAGTAGGGTACAATCTTTATTACCGTTGGGGCACAATGGATAGGAACAGCTCTGTTTATGTGCATGAATCATCATTTACTTCTAACACAGTAATAAAGAAGACTTTGGTCAATAGTGGATTCTCTTTTGACCTCGGTTTGCTTTACGACGATACTATTGTAAACAAAGCCGAAGATAGAAATCTATTGGAATATACTATTGGTTTGATATACAGTCCGGCTTCTACATTGCATGGCCATACATTGCAGTACGTTGCTCGTTATACTGATTATTATTCTAATAGTTTTACTGATACTTTAGAGAACGACACATTATTTTCTTATGATATTCCTCTTGCACAATACTTTGGTGCTGGCCTGGCGCTGAAATTCAAAGATCAACTTAGAGTAGAGTTTAATTATTACCAAGAACAATGGCAAGGTCTCAATATATTGGAGCAGAATAATTTACAAAATTCGCGCTTGTATGCTTTTGGTCTGGAATATTGCAAAGACCCATTCTCAAGTAGGTATATTAGAAAGATACGTTTTCGTATTGGCGGATACTATCACCAAACATATTTAAAAATTAATAACACACCAATTGACAAATTCGGTCTAACATTTGGTTTTGGATTTCCGACAAAATCATCTGTCATAAACACCAGCTTTGAGTTTGGCACAAAAGGAACTTTACAAAACAATTTATTTAAAGAAAACTATTTTCTGTTTAATCTGGACTTGACAGTCCATGATATATGGTTCATTAGGAGAAGATTTTTATAAAATTCTGAATATAAAACTCGAGAAAAATGAAAGGAAAAGTCTTAACGCTGATTGTCGCAGTTTTACTTACAACACAGGGCTTCTCTCAGAGCGCAAAAGAAGTCTTCAAAACTGCGTTTCCAAAAGCTTACGGAGAGCTAAAAATCACTGATAGCACCAAGTACGATCCGGCAAAGAAAAATGTTTACCGGGAATTCTTTTATGAGCTGTCAGATGCTCTCGATGAAATTAGAGCTTATGAGATAGGAGCTCTACAACCTGATTACACAAAATATTTTGAATATAAAGCTCTTAAGAGCCTTGATAGGGACAAGAAACTTGACAGCCTCCGCTTTTATATCAAGCAAGAGCAAAAATTAATTGCAAACCTAATGCGCAACGAACGCTTCGGGGCAGACAGCATACGTGCAATTAACAATTACATGGGGTTCCGCAATGCATACAAAACTCGCAACTTTGACCAGGCATACAAAAATTGGGATATCCTGTTCCATGACTATCCCAAAGCAACTCGAACTATCTACACGGCTGGTGCTGTTATTATAAAAAACAAAATAAGGGAAGCCAAGGATTCTTTGACCAGACAAAAATGGATTGATACTTTGATGATGATACATGATTTGCGCTGCAAATACTATCCTGACGACTCAGTCAGAGCTTTAGCAGCTAAGACAGTGGACTACTACAATTACATGGTAATGCCTTATAACAAGAATGACAGTCTTATACGTCTAAGGATAGAAAAGAACTACAACCTGGCTAAAAAGACCGTTGATATGGGCGGTGTACTCACGCCAGATTACGTTTATCCTGTAGCAATGCCTCTGAGCTTTTACATGTATGTACTGAAAAAAATTACCCCCGAACAATTTATATCTGATTACATGCTATTTTCTGATAATCTAAGTTTCCTGTATAGCCACGAGAAAAATCCTAAGATAAAATCACGTATTGCTGCCTTCAGAAAAATGGTTGACCAGGTATTCACCAAGTCAGACCTTGCTACATGCGACAATTATGAAAAAATCTTTGGCAAAAATTACGACTCTCTCAAAACTAACGTCGATTTCCTCAAGAAAGTGCTGACTATCATGTCTAAGCAGGGTTGTACACAGACAGATTTCTTTTCAAAAGTTGCTGTTGACCTCTATCATCTACAACCTTCTGCAGAGTCGGCACACAGTCTTGCTTTGCTTATGGCTACCAAAAACAACTATGATGATGCAGCAAAGTTCATCGACGAGGCCATCCAGCGTGAAACAGTTGACTCTATCAAAGCAAGATACTATTTCGATGCAGCCAGAATTGCCAACAAACGTGGACTTTATCCACAGGCACGTACCTATGCGTACAAAGCTCTCGAGCTAAAGCCTAATTGGGGTGATCCTTACATCCTGATTGCAACTATGTATGCCAAGAGTGCAGAAAGCTGCGGACAGGACGATTTCCAGCATCGCGCTATCTACTGGGCTGCCGTTGACAAGCTCGAGCAGGCAAAGAACGTTGACCCATCTGTTGCCAGCAAAGTACAAAGCCTGATTAATGACTATACTGCAAGATTTCCTAAGAAGGACGATGGTTTCTTCCACAGTGTATATCAAGGCGATAAGTTTACAATAGACTATTGCTGGATACACGAAACAACCACAGCTCGCTACAATCAGTAAGTTTAAACGAGCAATTTATACAAGAGAAAAGGGCAGCGCCTGACGGCGTTGCCCTTTTCTCTTCGGCTTTTATGTCAAGTCTCAGTACATTGGGTGTGGTTAGCTTTCCTTAAGGTATTTCTTGTCTTCCAAATCAAGTCCGAAAAGAGCAAAGTCATATTTCACAGGATCTTTTGGGTCAAAGAGCCTAAGACTGGCAGTAACTTCCTCTACAGCCTTCCAGTCATTTTGCTTGCGTGTGAGCAGTCCGAGAGCACGTGCGGAATTGCCTGTGTGCACATCAAGCGGTAACATAAGTGCACTGGTGGGGATGTCCTTCCATAATCCAAAATGTACGCCACGACCGTCATCCCTAACCATCCACATCAAAAACATATTTATTCTCTTGGCAGCAGAGCCGCGGCTAACACACGAGACATGTTTCTGAGCGTGAGGCGGACAATCTGGCAATGAGAAAAAAACTTTGCGGAAATGAATGATAGCCGAAGCTATGGTACCGCCACTTTTATAGCCTTGTGTAAAGACCTTTTCCAAGCCTCCATGGTTACGGTAAATATTCTGCAAACTTCGCAGGAAATAATGAAAATCTTGCGTATTAAAGGTACGATGCACAAATCTCTCTATGCCGTTTATATCTTCTTCTGTAGCACCGAGCAGGAACTGGTAAGGCTCATTGTCCATAAAGCTAATCATTCTCAGGGCATTACGAATTATCATCTTTCTGTTGCCCCAGGCTATTGTGGCTGCCAGAAATCCAGCTATTTCAATATCCTCCTTGCGTGAGAAAAGGTGTGGTACCTGTATGGGGTCTGTCTCAATAAAAGCAGGTGTATTGAAGAGCAAATATTTTTCATCAAGTATTTGTTTTAATTGTTGAAAATCAAAGTATTCCATATTTCTGATCCAAGCAAATTTATGTGCAAAGTTAGCAAAAAAAGAGGCAGCCCACACATGGACCGCCTCTTTTTATCAGACAAAAGACCATATTTTAGCCATTATCATGGTCATTATCATTATCATGGTCATTGTCTCCTTCGTGATCATTCTCTCGACAATTCATCTGTTTTGCAAACTGGAAATCATCATCAATGGCATCATAAATGTCCTTATTCTGGTCTTTACTAATAACTATTACGCCATTGCTATCAACAGTAGCATTAGCCATCATTTCATCTGTAACATCCTTGAACCAGAGTGATGGATCGATTTCAATTTGTGCCAAAAAACTCTGATTGTTGTCAAAAGAAATATTTCCTTCTTGTTCTAATTCAAACTCGCCGCCATCTGAATAAATAAATTTAACAGGAATAGTCTTACCATCTGGATTCGTGTATGTTCCATTGAGTTGAATACTTGGTGTGTTGTCATCGTCCAATAGTTTTAATTTTACTTTGATTTTCTTGTAAGTACCAGCTGGAATTTCGACATAACCAATATCTGGTGTAGTTTGTCCTGTTGCATAATCAATTGTTACCATGCCTTGAAATTTAAACTCCGTATTGAGAGAGTCATCCTGATCAGACTTTGCTTCAAATTTCGCTTTTTCCAAGATGATACTTCCAGATGTGAAAGCTATCTGACCTACTGACTTCTGAGCTGCCAAGTTAAAAGGTGTCGTAACGGTTGAAAAACTTAATGTAAGCTCAGGTGTAACCTGCTTTTGGCAACTCGTGAAAACCGCAACTGAAAGGAATAAGATTCCCAAAATGTAAATAAAACCTGTTTTTTTCATAGTCCTTTATTTTTAATTTCTACATACAAGAAACGTTAAATAATCACTTTGGTTGCATTAATTGTGTTAAATACTAAAAAATTACTGTACTTAATTAATGATGTCCTTTAGGCTTCATACTGTGCTATCATACTGTTCAGAGTATGTACTCACAATTATTAAAATTTTCATCAACATTAATAAAACAAATAAAAAATCAGCCGCAGGCGGGCAACCTGCGGCTGATTACGTTAGAACTCGGAATTTTCGAAACGTCCATGGCAGTTTTTGTATTTCTTACCACTCCCACATGGACAAGGGTCGTTACGTCCGATTTTTTTCTTTTTCACTACTGTGCCGCCGCCTTTTTTCGATGATTTTTTACTTGCCTTTTGAGCGTCATCTTTCTCGAAATTGAGCTGCTGGAAATTGAATTTTCTTTTCTTCGGGGTTTTGGGTTGTTGTGTAGTCTTAGGTTCGTAGAGCTCAGCACGCAGAAGTGTGGAAACCACTTCGCGGTTACTCTTCTCGAGCATCTGCTTGAACAGGTCATAAGCCTCAATCTTGTAAATAACCAATGGGTCTTTTTGCTCATAAGATGCTGTCTGCACTGCCTCTTTCAGAGCATCCAACTCGCGTAAATGCTCTTTCCATGCTTCATCAATAGCCACGAGCATTACTGTTTTCTCAATATCCTTAATCAACTGACGACCTTCGGTTTTATAAGCTTGCTCGAGATTTGTCCTAATATTGAATACTCGCCGCCCATCGCTTACTGGTACTACGACATATTTGTATTGATGTGATTCTTTTTCATAAAGATCCTTGATAAATGGCCAAACTTTGTCTCGAATAACCTGCATTTTTTTCTGGAAATGCTCTATGACCTCTTGATAAACACGCTGAGTTATTTCCTTTGAATTGAGCTTGAGAAAATCATCTTGTGTAACAGAAGGCTCTAACTGGAACAG
The DNA here is from genome assembly GCA_027015275.1 of Bacteroidales bacterium. Classification (GTDB taxonomy): domain Bacteria; phylum Bacteroidota; class Bacteroidia; order Bacteroidales; family S143-33; genus S143-33. The sequence continues at coordinate 16,783 of JALWCU010000411.1, forward strand.
TCCGAACATCTCAAACTTAAATCCCTCGAAATCAGCTCTATCCTGATAATATTCCACAGTAAACTCTATGAGCTCATAAATCATCTTAGAAATCTCCACATCCAGACGCTCGCCAAAGACTGCATGACGACGCCTTTTGTAAATAATTTCACGTTGCACATTCATCACGTCGTCAAACTCCAACAAACGCTTTCTAATGCCATAGTTATTTTCTTCTACCTTTTTCTGTGCACGCTCAATAGAACTTGTTATCATTGAATGCTGTATAACTTCGCCCTCCTGCAATTTGAGCATATCCATGACTTTGGCTATACGCTCCGAGCCGAACAGACGAAGCAGGTCGTCCTCGAGTGAAACGAAGAATTGTGAACTACCCGGATCCCCCTGACGTCCTGCACGTCCCCTGAGCTGACGGTCTATACGTCTGCTCTCATGTCGTTCGCTACCAATGATAGCCAAGCCGCCGGCATCTCTAACTTTCGGATGCAGCTTAATGTCAGTACCACGCCCAGCCATGTTAGTAGCAATGGTAACAGCCCCTGGTTGACCAGCTTTTGCAATAATATCTGCTTCTCGTGCATGGTGTTTTGCGTTCAATACCTGATGCTTGATTCCACGACGTTTTAGCATACGACTGAGCTGCTCAGAAACTTCCACAGATGTAGTACCGACCAGGACTGCCCTGCCTTCTTTAACTATTCGTTCGATTTCCTCTATTATTGCCTTGTATTTCTCACGTTTTGTGCGGAAAATAAGATCATCGCGGTCATCTCGAATAACTGGTTTGTTCGTAGGAATTACAACAACTTCCAGCTTGTATATGTCCCACAGCTCCTGTGCTTCGGTCTCAGCTGTACCAGTCATACCAGCCAACTTCTTGTACATACGGAAATAATTCTGCAAGGTAATCGTAGCATAAGTCTGTGTGGTTGCTTCGATCTTAACATTTTCCTTTGCTTCTATTGCCTGGTGTAGCCCTTCGGAATATCTACGTCCTTCGAGAATACGTCCTGTATGTTCGTCAACGATTTTTACCTGTCCGTCCATTACCACGTAGTCCACGTCGCGCTCGAACATTGTGTATGCCTTGAGCAAGTTGTGAATAACATGCAGTTTCTCTGATTTTTCGGCAAATTCCTGCATTAATTTCTCCTTGAGCTCTTGCTTTTTCTTCTCGCTCAGCTCTGGATTGTTCTCAATATTAGCAATCTCTGTCCCAATATCTGGCAAAACAAAGAGATGCGGATCTTCCGATGCTTCAGTAATAAGGTTAGCACCTTTGTCTGTCAGTTCGACACTATTGAGCTTTTCGTCAACCACAAAATAAAGTTCCTCAGTAACTTCCGGCATTCGACGTGCATTCTCTTGCAGATAAAAGTTCTCGGTCTTTTGCAAAAGAGCTTTCACACCCTGCTGACTAAGGAACTTGATCAAAGCGTGGTTCTTAGGAAGGCCTTTGTATGCACGCAGTAATAGAAGTCCTATTTCTTCTTCATTGCCACCTTCTTTGTGCAGCTGCTTAGCTTTGGCAAGCAACTGTGTAACAAGGCGTTTCTGCGCTTCATATAATTTAACTACCTTAGGTTTTAGCTCACGATACAGCTCCTGGTCACGGCTCTTGCCCACAGGACCAGAAATAATAAGTGGTGTTCTGGCTTCATCAATCAGGACAGAGTCCACCTCGTCCACAATAGCGTAATTATGCACACGCTGCACCATCTCTTCTGGCTCGAGCACCATATTGTCTCGCAGGTAATCAAAACCAAATTCATTATTCGTACCATAAGTAATGTCAGCCAGATACGCATTACGGCGGCCTTCGCTATGCGGCTCGTGCTTATCAATACAATCTACCGAAAGCCCATGAAATTCATACAATGGTCCCATCCATTCTTGGTCACGCTTTGCCAAGTAATCATTGACTGTTACCAGATGTACGCCACGACCTGGCAGAGCATTCAGAAACATTGGCAATGTAGCAACAAGTGTTTTACCTTCGCCAGTTGCCATCTCAGCGATTTTACCTTGGTGCAGAACAATGCCACCCATTAGCTGTACATCGAAATGCACCATATCCCATGTGATAAGGTGTCCACCAGCCATCCACTGGTTCTTGTAAATAGCCTTGTCGCCTTTTATGGTAACGTAATCTTTCTGTGCTGCAAGCTTACGGTCAAATTCTGTTGCAGTAACAACCAACTCTTTGTTCTCTTTGAATCGCCGTGCTGTCTCCTTGACAATAGCAAAAGCCTGTGGTAGAATTTCATTAAGGACATTCTCAATGATTGCATCTTCTTTTTTCTCCAGTTTCTCGAGCTCCTTGTAAAGCCGCTCTTTCTCGTTCAGAGCAGTGTTGTCATCTTCTGCCCTCTGTTTAACATCATTTATCTGAGCTTCTATGTCTTTTGTACGCTCCTTGATCAAAGCCTTCAGCTGCTGTGTTTTTTCTCTCAACTCATCATTAGACAGATCCTTGAGTTTCTCGAATTCCCTGTTAATCTCCTCAACCAGTGGCATTAACTTTTGAACGTCTTTTTGGTGTTTATCACCAAAAATTGCTTTTAGCACTTTATCTATTGCGCTCATATCTTGTAATATTTTTAGATTCAACTATTTAGTTAAAGTAATAGGTACTCTAAACCAACTGACAAATATAATCTTTTTAAGTCAGAAAAACGTAAAAATTAGCTTAATTTCACAGTAAAAAAGGCTGCTCTACGAATAGGGCAGCCAAAATTAAACGGAATTTATGAGAAAGCTAAAGTATTGACTTAAGACCTGTGCTTTGTTCCTGTTGCATCTCGGGTCGCTTGACTTTTATTACCTTACCCTTGCTAAAGCGCCATTTTATATCAATGTTGAAGATGTTTTTTAACAAGTCAAGCCCCACTCTTTCGTACTGATAGCCAATAGGCGTCTGAGTATAGTTTACCATAGTGTAATCTATAAAGCCTTTTTGCTGATTGATTGGGAAAATATAAAATGCTGTCAGGGTAAGGCGATCTTTAAAAAACTGC
>JALWCU010000412.1 GCA_027015275.1 Bacteroidales bacterium
TTCCATTGTAGAATATTCTGTCCTGAATTTATATTCGTTATGGTAGTACTCGGATTAGTATTGTCTGCAAAAGTTACATTACCTGATATAACACTCCACACGCCAACACCAATATTAGGAGTATTTGCAGCAAGCTGAGTAGAATCTTTACAGATATACTGTTCCTTACCGGCATTTGCAACCGATACACTATCATTATATACAATAACGGTGTCGCTCGACTGACATGTACCGTTCGTTACAAACCAAATAAATTCATTCCCTCCTGGATCAAGCTTTTGCACGAGTGTATTATTATCAGTAGAATCAACTATATATGCAGTTCCGGGTGTTCTCCACACGCCCGTACCGTTTGTTATAGGATTAGCGGCTAAAGTAGCTTCATTAGAACAAACATGCTGATCAAGACCTGCTATGGCTGGATCAGCCGCATAATTATAGACTGTAACATTATCACTTACAGAACATCCATTTTTCGAAACAGTCCATGTTAAATCATTAGAACCATAATCAAGATTAGAAACCGTAGCATTCGGTGCATGAATATCGCTAAAAGTAGCACTACCGCTAGATGTCCAGGTACCTGTTGCGCCTGGGGTCAGACTAGCAGCTAAATTAATACTAGCATCACATGTTGTATCATAAGGACCTCCTGCATCTGCCGTGAGAGCATCATAAGTTACATAAACTGTATCAGTATTTTCCGAACACTTTTTCAAATACTGAACGTGCCATATAAAAGCATTAACGCCGACAGGAAGATTTGATACTGTTATATTATTATCCGTCGAGGAAGGCGAATAAGTTACACCGCTGGGCCCAGTCCAATACCCACTTCCATAAGTAGGAGCATTTGCTATCAAATTCTTGGTACCATCACATGATACTAAGGAATCATCTGCAATGAGAGCAACATCAGCACCTCCATAGACAACTGTTACTGTATCAGCATCTGTACATGTGCCATTAGTAACCGTCCAGACAAATTTATTCGGAGTTGATGGACTCAAACCATAAGCAAAAGTGCTAAAGCTCGTTGGATTATCTAATGTTCCAGAGCCTGAGAGAATAGTCCATTTGCCAGTAGCACCAATCAAAGAAGGATTATTACCTGTTAAATAAACTGTATCACCACACAAAGTATCTGTACTTGCCGAGGCGGTAGCTGTTATAGGCTGATTATATATATATACGGTGTCTGTTGACTCAGGGCAATGCCCGGTGGGACTCTCAACATGCCATATAAAAGTATTTGAGCCTGTATTCAGATTTGTCGCATTAACACTTGTTGCCGTAGTATTAGGGCTAAAATTCACACCGCTCGGACCTTCCCAATAACCTGATCCATAGCTGACTGCAAGTGCTGTTAAAGTTATGCTACTATCACATACTGTTTGTGCGGGAGTGGTAATTTGTGCCGTGTCTGGAGCTTCAAAACTCACCGAAACTGTGGCTGAAGCTTGGCATCCCTCGGCTGTCGTTATTGTCCAGGTGAAGCTATTAGCATCTGTGCCTCTCTTCAGTCCAGTGGCAAAGGTTGAAGTGCTAGTGGAGTTATCTATTGTACCACTACCAGAAGTCAAAGTCCACGCACCAGTGCCACCTGCTGGCGGTGCATTACCCGCCAAGCTTACTGTATCATTACATACAATCGACGGACTTGCCGACGCCGTTGCAACGGCTTTGACATAATTTATCTGTACCGTATCCGTAGCATCAGGACAATTTCCACCTTCGCTCTGAACGTGCCATACAAAAGTATTTAACCCTTCTGTCAAGCCACTGGCTGTGATGTTCTCATCCGTCGAACTCGGACTGTAAGTTATGCCACTCACAGTCTCCCAAAAACTATTACCATAGGCAGGCGCATTGGCAACCAAATTTACCTGGTCCGTACATACCGACTCATCACTCGTCGCTATCTGGGCTGGCGCTGGAGCATCATTATTTATTGTTACAGTGTCGCTCGCTGTGCAACCCTCTGCTGTCGTTA
>JALWCU010000413.1 GCA_027015275.1 Bacteroidales bacterium
ACTCTTGATGTCTTTTCTCTTCTTCTTCTCTGGCTTTTCTCAAATTCATCTTCATCTCTATCAGAGACTTACCCAGAATATCATCATCACTCTTGAGCTCATAATTTGCATCAAGATTGCCATGACCAATTTCTAACGAAAACTTAACCGTACTATTTAGATTGTCTATCAGAGTATTAATAGATTTGTACATTGTTGCAATTTCATCCTTCCCATGTGGAGTCAACTTTATGCTTTCGTTTATATGCCCAATACTCAGTCTCTTTAGGGTTTCGTTGGCACGCTCTATTTTTACAGTTATCTCTACGATAAAAATCCATATTATTATCACTAGCAATAACAATGCTATTATTGATAATACTATAGAAGTACTAAGTCTTCTCTGAACATCGTGTAACACCTGACTAATAGGAACAACATATACCAGACTCCATGCCTGCTGCGGACCAGAGACCATGACAGGTGTGAATGAAAAATAATACACTTGTTTAGAGCTTCCAAGCGTGGTTTTCAAAGTAATTTTTTTACCCTTCTGAATACTGTCTATAATATCATATTTCCTTAGCTCTGGATAGACCAAAGTTATTTTCTTTCCCAAGAAAGAATCATCTGGATGTGCTGCAATATCCCCATTGTTAGATACTAGGAAAGCATAACTATTAGCAAAAGGTGTAGCAACTTGAACCAATTTTTTTAAATTTTTCAGGCTAAGATCAATTCCTTCCAGCCCTACAAACTGGCCATTATACCGCAAAGGCAGAGCCAAACTTGTCTCCAAATATGAAGATGATGTATCCTCTACAGAATAAGTATAAAAATAAGGATTCATCAGCAAAGAGTTATACTTGCCCACCTTCATGTAATAATATGCTCCATTAACATTCTCTTTGTTCACCTCCAGAGTATCGATATAATACTTTACAATCCCCTTGTCGAGCTTCGCCACGTATCGCACACGTCCGTGACCCAATGTCCATTTGGGATTGAGAAAACTAAGCTCTAAGGAAGTCCATACAGCTAAATAATCGGGATTTGCAATAACTATAGCACTCAATAAATCAAGTAAATACTGCCTATCAAGCGTTTGTGTTCTATCAATGTGGTATTCCATAAGCTCTCGCAGCGTCTCAATAGCACGCATATCAGACTTCATACTCGATTCTATACTCCTGGCTATCTGAGTAGAATACAAGTTCGTAAGATTATATGACAGACGCGTAGTAAACTTGACATAGTTGTAATTGAGATACACTGCAAAAGCAGAGAAAATAATTATAACTGTCAACAGTATTTGCAAAAGGAATTTAACTCTTAGTCTCATTGCCCAGAAAAAATTTTATTTACAGTCATAAAGTTAAACAATTAATCTATAAATTCATATTTTTGATTACGGCGACGTGGAACAAATCCTGCTTCTCTGATGGCTTCCTGTATTTGCTGCGCATTCATAGAATAATGAGCTCCTGCCGAAGAGACAACATTTTCCTCTATCATGATAGAGCCAAAATCATTCGCACCTCCGTACAGCGTCAATTGTGCAATTTCTTTGCCAACAGTGAGCCATGATGTCTGTATATTCTCAATATTATTCAATGCAATACGTGATATAGCAATCATCCTAACATATTCATCTGCCGTGGCTTCCTGAATCTCTGGATGTTCCCTCTCGAGCTCAGTCCCTTCTGACTGGAAAGTCCAAGGCACAAATGTAATAAAGCCATAATGGCCTTCTGCCTTTTGTTTCTGCAAATCACGTAGCAAAATTAAATGCTGCATACGCTCCTCTAAGGTCTCTATAAAACCAAACATCATTGTTGCAGAAGTAGGTAGATTAAGCTCATGCGCAACTCGCATCACTTCCAGCCACTCGGCAGCAGAGCACTTACCTGGCGAGACAAGACTGCGCACCCTTTCACTCAATATCTCAGCTCCTGCGCCAGGCAGACTGTCCAGACCAGCAGCCATAAGACGCTCCAAGGTCTGTCTATAAGTCAGCCTCTCCCGCTTGGCTAAATATGCGACCTCAGCCGGACCGAGAGCATGAAGCTTTAGCTCAGAAAACTCCTTTTTTAGAGAAGAAAAAAGATTCTCATAATCTTTCAGACGTAACCGTGGATTGAGCCCACCTTGCAACAATACTTGGTCGCCTCCAAGAGCAAAAAGCTCCTGTATCTTTTGTCTGTATTCTTCCATGGTCGTTACATATCCACCACTCTCTCTGGGCCGGCGGCTGAAATTACAGAACTTGCATCCAGCGATACAAATATTGGTAATGTTAACGTTACGGTCAATTATCCAGCCCACGTAACGATCATCTTTTTTATGAATCTTGCGAAGCTCATGCCCCAGTGCCATCAGCTCCGGTGTGGGTGCATTTTCGTATAAAAACACCAATTCTTCTACACTCAGGTCGTCAAGCCTCAATGCCTTTGTGTATAATTGTCCTAAGTTCATGTTCTTTTTTATTAAAAATCATAATAAAACCTGCCTATATCTGTAGCCAAGCCTACAAACTTATAAAAAGTTCTGTTATTAATTGAAGTTTTTCTGTCTCTAATGTCAATGCCATAAAAAAGTCTTAGCCCAGTGTGTGAATTTATTAAAAAACTAAAAATTAGCGTACTATGTGTAATTTTCGTAGAATTCACTCCCTGTATCCTTAGCAATTTATCCGGGATATTCGTAGTAAAAATATTACTCTCGCCGCTTTGGGGCGTCATGCCCACCAGAGACGAATAATTATACCTTAGCTCCAGATTATACGCCAGCAGACGCAATTGAAATATTTTTTCCTTAAAACCAGCGCCCCACGGATGTGCCAACGGTTGATTATAATGATAAAATCCCTGAAACTGGTACTCACTGGCATAAGTATATGGACGGGCAAAATTATATTCCGCCAACAGTCCGATATGCAAATTTTTTATCCTATTGCTTAAAAGATCATAAGTTCTCACCCCCAACTGCCAAGCAAAACGATTAGACGTACTTAATAGGGACCGTGTCAAATCTATTTTATCCATAACAAACTGGCTGTACAGAACAAACTGCCCCTGACGGTAACTGGCATTTAGAGCCACAAGCGAATTATTCTGTCCGTCGAGCCCATAAGCCAAAGGCGCAAAGAAAGGTACAAATAGCAGCACTGGAAAATGATTAACATACGTATGGTAATCAGATGTTTTCCAGATAGTTGCCAGAACAAGACTCAAATCCAGATGACGGCCAAAATAAGAAAAAGTCGTAAAACTGGCATGCTTGGGATAATGATAATAATAATAAACTGTGTGAAACTGGTAAAACTCCGTCCACATATTCACAAAAGAGAAATGCCCCCTGGTATAACGAACCTTCAGGTATGGATACACAAAACTATTGTCGGACAAGATAAGCGAGCGATAACCCGAGCCAATGAAATTTTTACCATGACCCAGCTCCAGAAACAAGTCTTTTATAGGATTATAAACCAAATAACCCATGGCATAAGTGTAATCACGTCCATTGTCGCCAAAATGCTTCCACCAGCCCTCGCCCGGTACAACGACCATCGAATCAATGTACTGATTAATATAAGGAACAAATATTGCTTGATTCTCGAGAAAGCGTGTATAATAAAACAATTTTTTGCCCACATTACCAAAAATCTCAAATCCTCGTGTGTTTCTATAATACCTTGTACTATCGCCATTGACCGCTCCGAAACTAAGGTCTCCCAGAAGATTGAGATGCACTGAGTAGTTCCTATCTTGATAATCAAAATTATTTTGTTCGGTCAAATATCGTAATACTTTGCTCTTCCACTGCCAATTCACTGGATAAGAATTACCAAAGCTACATGAAATACGTGCCCATGTCCTATCAAACACAGAATCTCTGGTAAATGCCTTGCTCATAACATTATATGAACGGCCATCCAAAGGATAGACAGCAAATTGAGCATGCAGCATCACAGGAAAAATCAATATGTAAAAAAAACAAAACTTTTTCATTCATGCAGAGATTTTTTGATTTTCAAATGCTTACCATAGGACATTATTCCTACTCCCAGCACTGCCAACAAACCGCCATAAATCTGATAAGTCTCGGGGGCTATAGAAAAATACAAATAAACCAAAAGCATTATCAAGAATCCCTTGGCATTCACAATAGTAGAAGAAATCGTAGCTTCTACATATTTCAGCGCAGCAAAGGCTGTTATCACGCCCAGAACAGGACCAAAAGTAGCACCCAGGATAATATTCTTCAAACCCTGCCACGGCACATCAAAACTCTCTTTTTTGTAAATGATCATAAAAAATGAAAACACAAATAGCAATATAGAACGGAAAAAAGTAATCATCAATGGATGTGAATTTCTCAAAGACACACGAGCTAAAATACTATTAACAGAAAACATCACAACAAATACCACAACAAGCAGCAGCCCCAATCCGATATGCTCCACTTCTTTGAGTACTGTACTTTGATACCCTATAATCATTGCTCCAATAATCGTGATGACTATACCCAGGGCTTCGAAAAAATTAAATCTCTCACGCAGGAAAATATAACTGAGTATGCCCACTGTAATAGGCACAGTATTAGCCAGAAAAGAGACTACAGTTGGATTACGGTAAAGCTGTATGGCTGCGAAAAACGAAATCGTCCCAATGAGCTCAAACACAGCAATAAGCATAATCAACAACCTTTGCCTACGTTTTAGTTGCAAAAATTTTCTGTGCAGCCCATAGACAAAAAACAAGATAGCATTCTCCACCAGGGCTATAAAAAACCAGTAAAAACCAAATTGCCACAGGCTCATCTCATTCAGAGCACCTTTGCTAAAAATATAAACCAATGACAAGGACAGCGCACTAATTATTGACAAAAATATTCCTCTCCAAGGATGTTTCTCTTCCATATCTCCACTACTTTAGGGTTCTTTGCGATATTTATCATTCTCGTCAAGCATAATATTAACATAACTGCGATAGCGCGACAAGGGAATTTCCCCTCTCTCTACTGCATCTCGAACAGCACAGCCAGGCTCATGAAGATGCGTACAATTATAATACTTGCACTGCCCAAGATACTGAAACATCTCAGGAAAATTATGTGCCACATCTTGCTTGCTCATATCAGCCAGGCCAAAGCCGCGTATGCCAGGCGTGTCAATAATATACCCGCCAAATTCGAGCTCATACATCTGCGTATAAGTAGTTGTATGACGGCCTGTTAGATGTTTATAAGAAATATCCTGTGTCTTGATGTTAAGATGCGGATCAATAGCATTTATCAAAGATGATTTCCCAACGCCCGAGTTACCTGCCAAGACTGATACCTTGTCCTTCAACAGTGCCTTAAACTCGTCTAAATTAGTCTTTTCCAGAGCAGACACTGCAAGAGTTTGGTAACCAATTTTTTCGTACATATCCATTATTTCGTGCATATATTCGATAAGTTCATCGGTATATAAATCAATCTTGTTAAAAACAATTATAGCCGGGATTTTATATGCTGTGGCACTTACTAGGAAACGGTCAATAAATTCCAATGGCGTCTCAGGCATAATAAAAGTAGCTACCAAGATAGCCTGGTCAATATTACATGCCAAGATTTGTTTTTGCTTAGACCATTTCTGTGCCTTGCGCATGATACATCTCTCTCTCTGGTCAATATCAACTATCGCACATGCCTTCTCCGAGTCATTAATATCCACAAAGACATAATCACCGACAACCACAGGACTTGTTGATTCAAATCCTTCGAGCCTGAGTTTCCCACGAATTTTACATTTTATTTCTTTGTCATCTACTTTTACCAGATACCAGCTTCCTGTTGTTTTCACGACCAAGCCTTTTCTGACATTTGGTCCATAATTTTTTTTCGCTGCTTTTTTCTTTTCTTTTTTGGACATTATCGCTTAATTTTGATTACTTCAAAAGTACTAAAAACAGCAAAATTACTGAAAATGAAAATCGTTACATATAATCTTAACGGTATCAGATCTGCTATTAGAAAGGGATTCGACAAATGGCTTGCCCAGGCCAGTCCAGATATTGTTGCTGTTCAGGAACTAAAAGCCAAAGAAGACCAGATTGACGACAAAATTTTCCAGAACCTGGGTTATCATACTTATT
>JALWCU010000414.1 GCA_027015275.1 Bacteroidales bacterium
TATTAGAAAAAGTTAATAAAATTTATAAAAATGCGTATTTTTTAATATTCTGATCTAACTTATCAAATAGCAGACCAAAAGAAGCAAAAATTTGACAGAAAGTGGAATTGTTGTAAAACAGTATAGAAAAGTATAGCAGAAAACTGAAAATATTATAAATTTAAAAGAAAAAAGCCATGTCAGAGAATAAGGTTTTGTACACACCGGTCAAATTAGCTGGTTTAGTCGTGGGTATTCTGACATTTATTGGTATTTCGTTTCTTAACTTGACACCGGGTCAGAAGCAGACGACCTATATGCTTGCTATCGCATTATTGATGGCTATATGGTGGATGACAGAGGCAGTGCCAATTGCAATTACCGCTTTGCTGCCTGTTGTATTATTTCCTTTGTTTGGGATAATGAATGGCAAGGCGGTATCCAGTACTTATTTCAACCATATTATTTTCTTATTTATTGGAGGTTTTATAGTGGCACTGGCCATGGAAAAGTGGAATTTACACAGGCGTATTGCGCTAAAGATATTGTTGTGGATAGGTGTGAGCCCGAATAGAATTTTGATTGGGTTTATGGTTGCTACGGCATTTTTGTCAATGTGGATATCCAACACAGCTACGGCCATGATGATGGTGCCTATTGCCCTGTCTGTTCTGTCTCAGTTGGAAGAGAAAATAGGCGAGCAGTATGTCAGGAAATATTCTGTAGCATTATTGCTTGGGATAGCTTATAGTGCTTCAATAGGAGGTATAGCGACGTTAATAGGTACTCCGCCTAATATTGCATTTACGCAGATTTATTCCCAGACTTTTCCCAGCGCACCAGAGATTGGTTTTGCCAAATGGATAGTTTTTGGACTGCCGTTGAGTATATTAATGCTGGTCATGGCTTGGTTGGTTTTGTATTTGATTTTTGTCCCGAAGACAAAATTTGAAAGTGGTGCAAGGGATACCTTAGTAGCTGAATATAAAAAGTTGGGAAAGATAAGTTATGAAGAGATTATTGTTCTTGTAAGTTTTATTGTTTTGGCTTTGTTGTGGTTGTTCAGGTCTGGATTTGATATTAGTTTTGGTCATGTAAGTTTAAAGTTGCCAGGGTGGGCTAAATTATTTACACATCCGGAATATTTTAATGATGGTACAGCTGCAATGCTCATAGCGTTGATATTGTTTCTTATACCGTCGAAAAAGGATAAGTCAGATGCTATTATGGATTGTAAGACATTGGCAAAGCTGCCATGGAATATAGTTTTGCTCTTTGGTGGAGGTTTTGCTTTGGCCAAAGGTTTTGAAGTGTCTGGTCTGTCTTTGTGGATAGCACATCAGTTTGAATCATTGAATCATTTGAATATAATTTTTGTGGTAGCGGTAGTTTCTGTGGTAGTAGTTATACTCACGGAATTTACATCTAATACAGCTACAACTCAGATGGTGTTACCGGTCTTGGCATCTATGGCAGTGGGAATGAATATTGAACCGCTGCTTTTGATGATACCTGCGACAATTTCTGCTTCTTTAGCATTCATGCTGCCAGTAGCTACGCCGCCGAATATTATAATTTTTGGTAGTGGGCGAGTTACTATTCCAGATATGCTAAAGGCTGGTGTGATATTGGATATAATTGGTGTTGCAGTATTGTTAATAGTCCTTATTTTTATTATCAGACCTGTGCTGGGAATTTAGAGAGGGATTATTGTCAGAATTTTTTGATATTTAAAAAACAACAGTTATGTGATAAGGGCATAAAAGATGTTTTTTTAACCACAGATGTGCACGGATTGACTCAGATTATTCACAGATAGTCGATTGAATATGATGAATTTTAACCACAGATGTGCACGGATTGACTCAGATTATTCACAGATAGTCGATTGAATATGATGAATTTTAACCACAGATGTGCACGGATTGACTCAGATTATTCACAGATAGTCGATTGAATATGATGAATTATGGAATTTCTAACAGTATAGGGGAATGGTATTGAGGAAT
>JALWCU010000415.1 GCA_027015275.1 Bacteroidales bacterium
CGTCAGTAGATTTGAAAATTCCGTGATTATCACCATTAGCATCCAGCACCGCATAAATAACACCATTGGAAGCTACTTCAACGTCTGTAGACTGACTGTAGTTACCTTGGGTATAAGAATTTAAAGGGACACCAAAAGTCTGTCCCCCATCTGTTGACCGTAAAATTGCGCCAAAAGCTGCTACCAGCAAAGTCCCATTATCAGTAACTTTCATATCCCAGACATAATCCATATAATTATCAAATGCTGTAATCTCGCCGGTTCTGTAAACTCGATGCCATGTCTGTCCTCCGTCAGATGATCTATAAATACCTCCATTCATGTAATAAGCCCCGTAAGCGTCCTCAGAGCTACCATAATATTCACCACCAGCGTAATACCATACTTGAGTGTTATTGGGATCTTGTACCAATGCTGTAACAGAAGGAGAATTAGTATCACTTGTTATACTAGCTTTTGTCCATGAAGCACCACCATCATTAGAAATCCAGATGCCACCAGACACACCTCCAGCCACAATTCTATTGTGGTTTGACTTGTCAATGACAAGGGCACGTGTACGACCTCCGACGTTCCAAGGTCCGCGTTGTGTCCAGTTTATTGACGCAGATTTTAGTCTATTTTGTAAGCCAGAGCGTGCTGAACGTACATAGGCGAGTTCCTTTGCCCTGATGTTAGCAGGTACCTTTCCTGTCAAAGGATTCTTAAGCATATTAAGTTCATATTCTACCCGTCCATGCGGGTCGTCATGCGTTTGCACAGGATGATTTACCTGTGGGAAGACGTAAATTGCTGCTAAAAACAGCACTAACACTAATAAAAGTTTTTTCATAATTGTAAGTTATTAATTTCGGTTGATAGTTCTGACAAGTGTGTATTGGATATTGCCTCCGAAAACCTCAGCTGCATTGATTTCCAGCTTGTATTTTTGGCCAACGTCGAAGGCAGAAATTTTTCTTGGCAAAGAAATTTTGATGACACTTCTTGGATGTACTGGAGCATGAAAACCGCTCCCACGTCTATTTATTACACTGACTTTTAGCGATATATAACTTGTGTCTGCACTAAGTTTTGTAACAATGCCAGTGATCAGGGCATTATTAGGAGGCAAAGGCTTTTCCCTCACTTGAGCAGGCTTACTTGTGATTTTTTTACTTGTATGACAACTAAAAAAAAATACAGAAATTGCCATAATCATTAACACAAAAGGAAGGTAATATTTTTTCATGAAGATTGTTTGTAAAGAATTAAATTTTTTACTAAAATAAAACATTTCGCAGACTAATGCAACATGATATTGATAAATCCAAACGAACGCATAAATATAACCTCAACCCCGCTCCTTCACGCAGAGCGGGGTTGAAAATGCATGATTTAAAATTTCTTCATATCATAAGGTCAAAAGGCTGGCGCAGGGGAAAACAAACAGCATCACCCAAGGAACAATTCCACGAGTTCAGTTATCTGTTCTTTCAGGGCCTTTAGTTTTGCTTCAGCGCTAAGCTTTTTCTCTTTCTCTCGCTCAACGACCTTTGCAGGAGCTTTTGACAGGAATTTTTCATTATTTAGCTTTTTCATGATAGAGCTCAGAAATCCTTTTTGGTAATCATACTGTTCAATCAGATCAACGAGCTCTTTTTTGATGTCAATCAGGTCGCCCAACGGAATGTTATATTCCAGAGTTTTTATCATGAAAACTTTAGCGCCTTTTATTCTTTCCGAGACTTGTTCAATCCTCTCTACACCAGCGAGTTTCTTAATTATCTCGTCAAACTCATCACTATACTGACCGTCTATTACACGAACCTTGAGATTCAATTTCTGTTGGTTGTCAATCTTATATTCATTCCGAAGGTTGCGGATTGTGCTAATAATCTTCTTGGTATCTTCGAACAGCTCCAGAAGTTTTTCATCAAACTCACCTGGTTGTGGATACTGGGCTATCATTATACTTTGTCCTTGCTGTCGAGGTTCGAGACGTTGCCAAAGCTCTTCGGTTACAAAAGGCATGAAAGGATGAAGCATTTTCAGAAGCTTGTCAAAAAATGACTTTGTAGCATCGAAAGTAGCCCTGTCTATGAACGCAGCGTTTTTGTCCTTGTCAAAACGTGGCTTGATTATCTCCAAGTACCATGAGGCAAAATCATCCCAGAACAACTGGTAGAGTGTCATTAATATTTCCGAAAGACGGAAATTTTCATACATCTTCTCAGTACTGTCAACAACTGCATTGAGCTTATTTTCAAACCATCTTATTGCTGCTTTGTTGGTCTGTGGCTGCGCAATATTATCGTCAACTTTCCATAGGGATATAAGACGGAAAGCATTCCATATTTTGTTGACAAAATTGCGGCCCTGCTCTGGCAATTCATCCTTATACAAAAGGTCTCCACCAGCCGGAGCACATGAGAGAATGCCGAAGCGAACACCATCAGCTCCGTACTTATCTATAAGTTCGAGCGGGTCAGGAGAATTACCCAACGATTTGGACATCTTGCGCCCCAGGTCATCACGTACCATGCCAGTGAAGTAAACATCCTTGAATGGATAAGTTCCGCGATAATGATAGCCTGCCATTATCATCCTTGCCACCCAGAAGAAAATAATATCATGACCAGTTACTAATGTGGAAGTTGGGTAATAGTAATTAATT
Organism: Bacteroidales bacterium; assembly: GCA_027015275.1. Classification (GTDB taxonomy): domain Bacteria; phylum Bacteroidota; class Bacteroidia; order Bacteroidales; family S143-33; genus S143-33. Next base: position 2,654 of record JALWCU010000415.1, read on the forward strand.
TCAGGATTATCAGGATGCCGTATTCCGTCGAAAACTGCAATCGGCCAAAGCCACGAGGAAAACCATGTGTCCAAGGTATCAGGGTCTTGATGTAAATCTTCTTTTGTAAGATTCTCATTGCCAGTTTTTTCTCTTGCGAGCTGTAATGCTTGTTCTTCGGTCTCTGCAACCACAAAATCATCTGTATCTCCAATGTAATAAGCAGGAATGCGATGTCCCCACCATAGCTGACGTGAAATGTTCCAGTCTCGGATGTTCTCCATCCAATGTCGGTAAGTATTTTTGAACATCTCAGGAACAAAGCGTATTTCTCCGTCCAAAACAGCCTTTAATGCAGGCTCTGCCAGGTCTTTCATTTTCAGAAACCATTGCTTGGACAGTCGCGGCTCAATGGGCACATCTGTACGCTGTGAAAAACCGACATTGTGCGTGTAGTCTTCTTCTTTGACCAAAAGAGAGCGTTTGCGAAGCTCTTCGACCATAAGCTTTTGAGCTTCTTCTCGTGTTTTTCCAACAAAAAATTGTGCTGCCTGGTTGAGCGTAGCATCCTCGTTAAAAATGTCTATAATTTCAAGCTTATGTCGCAAGCCTATTTCATAGTCATTTGGATCATGGGCTGGTGTAATCTTCAATGCGCCTGTACCGAATTCCGGGTCCACGTAGTCATCGGCAATAACAGGTACTTGCCGCTCAACCAATGGTACAATAACTTTCTTGCCAATGTATTTTTTGTATCGATGGTCATTTGGATTGACAGCAACGGCAGTATCTGCAAAGATTGTCTCAGGTCTGGTCGTGGCAATAACAATTGCATCATCTTCGCCTACCACAGGATATTTAACATACCACAACTTGCCAGGAACTTCTTTGTAAATGACTTCTTCGTCGCTAATAGCTGTTTTTGCCTCGGGGTCCCAGTTGACCATACGGTAACCACGGTAAATAAGTCCTTTGTTATACAAGTCAACGAATACTTTTATAACACTCTGGTAATAATGCTCATCAAGAGTGAAATTTGTGCGGTCCCAATCTGCCGAGGCACCGAGTTTACGCAATTGCTTAAGAATTATTCCGCCATGCTCATGTGTCCATTCCCACGCGTGCTCGAGAAATTGCTCACGTGTTAGCTGGGACTTGTCAATGCCCTGTTTCTTGAGCTTGGCTACAACTTTTGCTTCTGTGGCAATAGAAGCGTGGTCTGTACCTGGCACCCACAAAGCATTAAAGCCTTTCATACGGGCATGACGTATGAGAATATCTTGTATAGTGTTATTTAAAATGTGCCCCATGTGCAAAACGCCAGTAACATTAGGCGGCGGTATTACAATTGTATATGGCTGACGCTCATCTGGTTCGGAATGGAACAGCTTGTTCGCCATCCAGTAATTATACCATTTCTCTTCAATCTGTTGCGGTTCGAATTTCTTTGGCAGATTCTGATCCATAATTGTTTTGTGTTTTTTTATTTCTCAAAAATTTGATACAAAGGTAAAAAAAGTCTTTAAAACATTATACAATCAAATCCCCTTACTTTTCTTAACTGACAAAAATTACCATGATCGTTTCCTTAACGAAAAAAGCGATACAGCCTGAGCCCAAAGCTCTGACTGTATCGCTAACTTGTTCAATGGCTCGTTGTCGGTTAGTAAATAACAATTTTCCCAGTAAAGCTACCATATTTACTCTTGATATTCACGACATAAACACCATTTGCCAGACCTTTGAGAGGTATAGATGCATAAGACTCTGCTTGATTATAATGCTCGGCGATAAGCTGACCCGAAATGTCGTAAATATAGATATTCCCCACTATAGCGTCAGGTGTGGCAGACTCAAGATACAGGGTCTGTCCAGAAGCATAAATCTTGATTTGTGTTAGCTGCGTGTTGCTGGTATCCAGCGGATGAAGAGTGAACTTTATTATAAACCTATCGTCAAACTCGCCAGCATCAGAGCTGAAAGTGTAATTCAAATTTTGCAATAGCATTGTCGAGTCATTGTAAGTATCAACGAAATAAGCTGTATCTATTCCAGGTAAATTAAAATCATTTACGCTGAGCGAGTAATCACCTTTTTTATTGGTCTCGAAGCCTACATGGATGACTGTGTTTTTGGTAAACTCTGGTAGAGAGTTTATAGCACATCTGGTTCCCTGGTCAAGAACAGTATAAATCTGCGGATAACCTGGTGTAGGTGTGAAAAGCTTGAAGGCATCATAATTGTCGTCAAAGGCAGATGTCGCACCATTTCGGGCAGCTATGACAGTCTCATCTTTGTATGATTTACCGTTACTTGCAGTAAGTTTTATTACATTATCTTTTGCCGCAGTTTTTTTCCAGTATGCTTGTGTGGATGTAACACGTGCACTCTCGGGTATCAAAATCGTGCCTGTCTGATCATCGTCGGGATTTGCAGCATCTTCCTTGACTTTTACAAAGAATCCCTGCATTGGCGGGATATAATTTGAAGCATTATTTGTTCCGAGTCCTTCGTCCTGAGGTCCATCCGGATCGCTTGCCGGCACATAATAAGAATAATTAGAACCATTCCAGAAATAGATTGAATTATAAATATTTGTCTTTGTCCAGCCAGCAGCATCCCAGTCCAGATAAGCTGGGAAAGGATTACCTATTAAGTTCCAGCCACGGTGTAGGACATAAGGATCGCCATTGTCCTTGGTCTCTGTGTTACCTGTATAAGTGAGTGTAAGGCTTCTGTCTCCTGTGTTAAAATCACCAGAATTACTGCGTGTCATAGTGATTGTTACATTTCTGTCTGTGTAATAAGCATAGCCTTGGGCAATGTCCATGTTTCCGTTTTTCTCTATCCAGTCAGTGCCCAGCTGATTCCACGTATCACCTGCTTCGTTGTAGTAGTAAAGGTTATGATTGTAATCTACGCCAAATGGATCTTTTTTAAATCTCGCTGTGTTACAATTATTTACAGGCACAGAGACATAGTGGTATCTTTTTGCTGTGAGATAAAGCTGCGTTGTAACGTGGCAGTATGCTCCATAACTTATAGACTGCTTATTGATAAGTGTTGCAACTCCGTTTGCATCTGACCTTAGAATAAGATTACCATTGATATAGAGTTTGCCTTGTGTTGTCAATGATTTTCCTGGATTGATAGTAAGTGATGCGTATTGCTCGATAGTTAATTTTCTGACAACAGCATCATCATCTATGACTGGATTATTTGTCGATGAAGAAGGTATAAGAGCATCTTTCACGCCCGTAGGAACGCCCAGTGTCCAGTTATTCGGATTTGACCAATCGCCGGAAATATCGCCTGTCCAGCGCGTATATCCATTGAGTGGATTATCTTCATTAGTTGATGCAAAAGTTATTGGACCAAAGGAAGATAGATTATTATTAGACGTAATCGTTCCCTGAGAATTGTCTCCTGTGGTGCTACCATTACCCTGGTCTTCCCATTGCC
>JALWCU010000416.1 GCA_027015275.1 Bacteroidales bacterium
ACTGTGGGGTTGAGAGGCTTGAGCTATGTAGAGGTTACTGTGCAAGGTCCTAATCGTGATCTGCATAGCGGTCTGTTTGGGGGTGCTGTGGCAAATCCTGCCAATATTTTGTCAAAGATGATTGCGAGCCTGCACGATGAGAATGGTCGTATTAATATCCCCGGTTTTTATGATGATGTGCTTGAAGCCACAGAACAGGAGCGTGCTAAGCTCAACCGTGCCCCATTTGATGAAGATGAGTTCCGCAAATCTCTGGGTGTTGATGAGCTATGGGGTGAGGAAGGATACACTGTGATAGAGCGTCTGGGTATTCGTCCTACTCTGGATGTGAATGGCATCTGGGGTGGTTATATAGATCAGGGTGCAAAGACGATTATTCCTGCTAAGGCACACGCCAAAATATCTATGCGGCTCGTGCCCAATCAGAGCAGTGAGAAAATTAGTAAGCTATTTCAGGAGCATTTCCGTCGTATAGCGCCTCGCAGCGTCAAGGTGGATGTAAAGGTGCTACATGGCGGCGAGCCTTATGTTTGTCCAATAGACATGCCAGCATACAAGGCAGCAGAAAAAGCTTATGCAGATGTTTTTGGTCGTGAGCCAGTTCCTGTGCGCAGTGGCGGAAGTATTCCGATTATTTCTACTTTTGAGAAGATTCTGGGTGTAAAGGCAATCTTAATGGGCTTTGGATTGGAACAGGATCGTATTCATGCGCCTAATGAAAATTTCCCTGTTGAGCTGTTTTACAAAGGAATAGAAACAGTTGCACGTTTTTATTTGCATTTTGCCAATGTAATGGGAGTTTAAAAGATTTGTGATTATTGCTCACTTTGTTTACATTATTTGGGACGTATGAAAAAATTTTGAGATGTACTTTTTGATTTTTGACACAGAGACAACAGGATTTAATGCACGCAATCGCCTGGTGCAGCTGGCATGGCAGCTTTATAAGGATGATGAGCTGGTGGACGAAAACACATACATTGTCAAGCCTTACAAATTCACTATTCCTCGGCAAGTAGTGGAGATTCACGGTATTACAACTGAGATGGCTATGGAAAAAGGCTTGCCTCTGTTCATGGTGCTGCGATATTTCCTAAAAGTACTGGACCCGGCTGATTATATCATAGGACACAATATTGATTATGACATCAAGGTCATGCATGGTGAGCTTCATCGCATGAAGATGAGAAACACGCTGATGGCAAAGAAAAAGATTGACACAATGAAGTCTTCGGTGAGTTTTGTGAAGTTGCCGCCAGCTAAGGATTTTACGCGTTATAAATATCCAAAGCTCAGGGAGTTATACAGTTTTCTTTTTGGAAAGAATTTTGAGAATGCGCACGACGCACTTGCAGATGTCAAGGCTACGGCTGCATGCTTTTTCGAGCTTCGCCGACGTGGCGTGATAAAGGTTTAATCTGATTGATAATCAGTAATTTGTGTTCTATGGGCACGCAAGTTTCGAAGGCCCAATTTTGCTTAGAATGAGCTAAAAAGTTGTCTTGCAATGTTTTACAGAAACGACAAGCCCCGCTATCTATTCAGATAGCGGGGCTTTGGGTTGAGGCGGCGACCGGACTCGAACCGGTGTACCGGGTTTTGCAGACCCGTGCCTAAGCCCCTCGGCCACGCCGCCTTTATATTAGAGCACAGCAAAAATAAACCATTATTTCAAAATTTGCAAGCTTAGTGCTTGACAGAGACGGGAAAAAACGTTTAAGATTGCTGCAATTTATTGTAAATAAATGGATTAACGCTCACGACTCAGTTTTATGCTAACCTCTTCAACTATTCCACCAAGCTTTGGGAAAAGTTTACTTAGCTTAATTTCTATTCTATCCAGTTCAGGAAAGTTGTCCCACACAGCATTTAGTATTCTATTAGCAGCGTTTTCTATCAAATTGCATTTTTTTCGCATCTGATTGCGTACAATATTGTAAACTTCTTGATAATCGAGTGCATCGTTTAAGTGATCAGACAATTCTGCTCTGTTGGAATCATACCACAAGCGCATGTCCACACGGAAGTTGTTGCCTATTTGTTTTTCTTCGTCATAATGCCCAATAAAAGCATGAAACTCCATGCCTTTTAGCTCTATCATACCCATGATTAGAATGATTTTTCCGTAAAGGTAACTATTTGACACATCATGAGCAACTTGCTTAACAATAGGTAAATCAGGGCTGGTATATGTCAGAAAATTATTAAATTGCAACGCTTGACAAATTAAAATCACTGGTTATGGAAAGAGAAGAAATACTCAAGCTTGTCGAAGAGAAACAGTGGTTTTCCCTGAAAAATATATTATCCAGCTGGCATCCATCAGATGTTGCCGAACTCTTCCAGCAGATTGACCCAAAGGATGCGATTATCATTTTGCGTACTTTGCCTCGTGATAAGCAAGCCGATATTTTTTCGGAATTAGATCCAGAGTTGCAAGAGTGGATGCTCAAGAATACTACAAATGATTATGTCAAAGGCATTATTAATGAGCTGGACCCCGATGACCGTACAGACCTGTTCGAAGACCTTAATCCCAAACTTACCAAAAGACTGATTAATCTTCTGGACCCCGATGAGCGAAAAGAAGCCCTGCAACTTCTTGGATATCCAGAGAATAGCGTGGGGCGACTAATGACACCTGATTATGTGGCGCTCAAGCCATACTGGACTATACAGCAGGCCATGGATCACATAAAAGAATATGGTCGTGATGCAGAAATTATTAACATGGTATATGTGGTTAATGATGATTGGATTTTACTTGATGATATTCCTATTAGGCGTTTGGTGCTGGCAGAGCTGAATCAGACTGTTGAGTCTATAATGGATCATCACTTTGTTTCTACTGTGGTTACCGCTGATCAAGAAGATGCTATTAAGCTTTTTGAGAAATATAATCTAACTGCCTTGCCAGTTACTGACCAGGAAGGTCATTTACTGGGTATAGTTACGGTCGATGATATTATTGATACCTTGCGTGAAGAGCAGACCGAGGACTTTACCAAGTTCAATGCTATAGAGCCAGAGACAGTTGGTCTGGATTATATTACACGAATAAAAGACGTCCCTTTGAGAAAAATATATCGTTCTCGTATTGCATGGCTATTATTTTTGTTAATAATGGACATGATAACAGGCGGAATTATTCAGGGCTTTGAAGCTACGATAGCCAAATATGTGGTACTTGTTACGTTTCTGCCAGTGCTGGTGGATACTGCTGGTAATGCTGGTTCTCAGGCAGCTACATTGCTAATAAGAGCCTTGGCATTAGGTACGGTAAAAATGCGAGACTGGGTCGTCATACTCGGTCGTGAATTATTAGTATCTGCTGCCCTGGGTCTGACAATGGGTTTTGGAATTTCATTTATGGGTATAATACGAGGTAAGAGCTGGCATATAGCTGAAGTTGTCGTAATTGCAATGGTTATCAATGTTATAGTGGGCAGCTTGATAGGCGTGTTATTACCTTTTATTTTTACTAAGCTAAAGAAAGACCCAGCAACTGCAAGCACACCTCTCATTACTACGCTTGCTGATATTATAGGCACTGCTATTTATCTGGCCATTGCTACGGCTATGCTTGGGTAAAAGTTTTTAATATACTTTGTTCAGATTTACTTTTGTTCTAACAATTTACTAATTTGGCTAAGCAAACGTAAAATTTATACATCATGAGAAAAATTGTTTTAGTCTTGTTGCTTGGAGCTTTCCTGTTCACTACGCCAGCATGTAGCCAAATTAAAGTTCACAAACAAAAGCCCACTTATGTGCTTATCAAGACTACTATGGGCAATATAAAAGTCATGCTTTATCCACGTACTATTCATCACACACAGAATTTTATAAAGCTTGTTAAGCAGCATTATTATGATGGTTTGCTTTTCCATCGTGTTATCCCTGGATTTGTTATTCAAGGCGGAGATCCTGATTCCAGGGATGCTAAGCCCGGGCAAATGCTTGGTAACGGAGGTCCAGGCTATACAATACCGGCAGAAATATGTCCTGAGTATTTCCACAAGCGCGGTGCGTTGGCCATGGCACGGGAGGGAGACCAGGTCAATCCTACTCGGCGCTCTTCTGGATCACAATTTTATATTGTCGTGGGTAAGGTCTATACGGATGAGCAGCTCAACGCATTAGAGCAGCGTCTGCACACTAAATTTACACCTGAGCAGCGTAAAGCCTACACTACAATAGGTGGTACACCTTTCCTCGACGGACAATACACTGTTTTCGGTCAGGTAGTACAAGGAATGGATGTTGTGGACAAAATAGCTAATGTCCAGCGTGATAAGAACGATCGACCCAAGAAGGATGTAAAGATTATTTCCATGAAAATTGTGAAAAAATAACAGTGTCTAATGCAAGCAAAGACAAAGCGGTGCAGAACTTTAAGTTCTGCACCGCTTTGTTGATTAAAGTCAAGGTATTTAGTAGAACCGAAAATGATTAAAGCTTGATTAAGCCAATGCTATATAAAAATACAATTGCTATAGCCAGAGGTACGACATAGCGTACTAAGAACAGAAAAATGCCGTAAATACGTCCTTTCATTTTGTTCTCATTGGTAAGTTCGGCTCTTGTCTCGGATTTATTCATTACCCAGCCTACGAATATAACAATGAAGAATCCACCAATAGGCAAGAGAATGTTAGCTGTCACATTATCGAGAAAATCAAATATTGTTTTGTGGAAGATATGGAAGTTATTTAAAATTCCGAATGATAATGTTGCAGCAATGCCAAGGATAGCAACCACTAAGCTACTCCATATTGTGGCTGATTTGCGTGTAATATGGAATTCTTCGGTCAAGAAAGCTACAGTAACCTCGAGTAGCGAAATACTGGAGGTGAGCGCAGCTACTACCAGCAGAAGGAAGAAAATTATTGCAAAAAAGTATCCGCCTGGCATCTGTTCAAATATACCTGGTAGAGTTAGAAATGCCAAACCAGGACCTGCTTCGGGTTTTAGATTAAAAGCAAAAACAGCTGGGAAAATTGCAACGCCAGCCAGGATAGCTACCAGTGTGTCGAAAAATGCAACTTCACCTGCTACATCCGTGAGATTTTCATGCTTTTGGATATATGAGCCATAGGTTATAAGCACACCCATGCCCAGACTCAAAGAGAAAAATGCCTGCCCCATAGCCTCTAAAATTGTCTTACCAGTTACTTTGGAAAAATCAGGCATGAACAAAAATTTAAGACCTTTGCCAGCATCGGGTAAGGTTATAGCTCTGATCACGAGAATTAGTAGTATTAAAAACAGCAGCGGCATGAGTATTTTAGTATAGCGTTCTATGCCTTTCTCGATTCCTGCAATAACAATTGCTGCTGTCATTATAATAAAAATAATCTGCCAGAATACAGGTAGTAGAGCAGATTTGTGAAATTTATCAAAGGTCTCTGCCAGTTGAGCTCCATTCATTCCATGGAAAGCATTAATAATAGCCAAATATGTGTAATGCAATGTCCAGCCGGCCACTGTCGAGTAAAAAGCAAAAATCAAAAATCCTGTCAAAACCCCCATCACACCGACTAAGTACCACGGAGTCTTTGGCTTTAATTTGCGGAAAGAACCTACAGCATTACTCTTTGAGCGTCTGCCGATTATAAGCTCTGATAGCATTGCAGGTACACCAATAAGAATTACAAAAGCAATATAAACCAATAAATAAGCTCCACCACCATTCTCGCCTGCTACATACGGGAATCGCCAGATATTGCCCAATCCCACTGCCGAACCTGCTGCTGCTGCTATTATTCCAAACTTACTTGCAAAATTCTCTCTTTTGCCCTCTAAATCCTTACCTTTTGCCATGGTATCAAATTTTACTTATTTAGTCCAAAATTAACTTTAACATAATTTATCGCAAAATAAAAATACCTGTGCTTGATAATCAACCAATTAGCGTTATTATACTTGCTGGTGGTAAAAGCCAGAGAATGGGACAAGACAAGGCAGTGCTAAAGCTCCCTCGCTCGCAGGAAACATTGCTGGAACATACAATAAAGCTGGCAGAGCAAATTACCCAGCAGATATTAATTGTAACAAGCAAGCGTAAGGTTTATCACGCGAAATA
>JALWCU010000417.1 GCA_027015275.1 Bacteroidales bacterium
GTTTTAGTGCAAGATAGAAAAACTGGTAAAATTTCGCAAGCAAAACTGGTAAAATTTCGCAAGGCGAGTTCTGAGGAAAACGTTACAAAAAAGTTACAAAGTTACATTTTAGTTACAAGATAAGTTATTGATAAATAATAAATTAAATAACAATCTTACAAACTTGAGAAGCAAAATTTTAATAATTAGGATTTTAGCTAGTGAAAAGATTGTTTGTATGTTAACGCTATTAAGCTCGGTTATATGGTCAGTTTATTTTGTATGGTTATTTTATAAATTAATTGAAGAGCTGAATAACCTGCGTTTGCACTAGTGTGCTCTAAGTGGCAGGAGTGGCGCAAAAGTGGCTACAAAGTAATGAAAAAGTAATGTTATCTTTTCTCTTTCAGAATTTTGATTAATTCGTCCTGAAGTTTGATTTGCTTATTGCATTGAGTGTTTTGTGAATCCATACAAGTTTACGAGAATTTGGTGATTTAAAAAAAAACGTTATAGTGTATGGTGTTCTCAACAAAATTACAAAAAATGATGATTATGATTGAAACAAAAATTTTTGACGCAGAAAATAAACCGGATTCAAAGGAAAAAGAAAGAATAGTTGATTTCTTGTACGATAATTTGGAACAATATGGAGATCCGAAGTCTGATATTCAAAAGGCTGTAGATTATGCCTTGAGAGAAAGACCATCGTTTGGAGGATTTGTGTTTGTTGGTTATATGGAAAATGAAATTGTGGGAGTAGTTGTTATAAATGAAACTGGGATGCAAGGTTATATTCCAGAGAATATTTTAGTCTATATTGCAACTCATAAAAACTATAGAGGAAAGGGTATAGGTAGATTTTTGTTGCAGGAAACAATAAAGTTAACAAAGGGCAGCATTGCACTGCACGTAGAGCCAGAAAATCCAGCCAGATTTTTATATAAAAAAGTAGGTTTTACTAGTAAATATATTGAGATGAGATTTATAAAATAAGTATAGTAATGGCATTTGTAACATTAGATACAAAAAAATTAAAAGCTAACTTTGAATATCTTAATAATATTTTCAAAAGAAATGGTATAAAATGGTGTGTTGTTTCAAAGCTTTTGAGTGGTAATAAAACATATTTAACAGAGATATTAAAACTGGATATCAGACAAATATGTGATTCTCGTGTATCAAACCTTAAGGCAATAAAATCTCTTAGTCCCAATATAGAAACTGTTTATATAAAACCACCAGCTAAGCGTTCTATTTCTAGTGTTGTGAAATATGCTGATATTAGTTTAAATACGGAAATAGAAACAATTAAGCTTTTGTCCAAGGAAGCTAAAAAACAGAGGAAGATACATAAAATTGTAATAATGATAGAACTCGGCGAACTTCGAGAGGGGGTTTTGAGAGAGGAGTTTATAGATTTTTATAGGAAAGTTTTTAAATTAGAAAATATTCAAGTCGTAGGGATTGGAGCAAATTTATCTTGTTTATATGGTGTTCTGCCAAATAACGACAAGTTAATTCAATTAAGCTTGTATAAACAGTTAATAGAAGTAAAGTTTAATAAGCAAATTCCTTATGTTTCAGGCGGTTCTTCCGTAACTATACCCTTGATTTTTCAAAATCTTTTACCTAAAGGTATTAATCATTTTAGAGTTGGGGAAACTTTGTTTTTGGGTACTGACGTGTATAACAATACAAAGTTCAAAAAGATGCATTCAGATGTTTTTAAATTATATTCTGAAATAATTGAACTTAATGAAAAGCCTGTTGTCCCAATGGGTGAATTAGGAACAAATGTAGAAGGTGAAAGTTTTGAATTTGATAAAACAAAAATAGGTAAAACATCATATCGAGCAATAATTGATCTGGGATTGCTTGATGCAGATCCAGACCATTTAGAGTTTGTGGATAAAGATTTAAGGTTTGCAGGTGCAAGTTCGGATATGACAGTAATCGACTTAGGGGAAAATAAAAAAGGATATAAAGTAGGAGATTTAATTGAATTCAGGTTAGACTATATGGGCGTCTTGAGAATAATGAATTCGAAATATATTGAGAAACGTTTAAAAAATTCAGATTAAAAATTACTTCGTAATACACTACATGCTACCTTACTGTCTTATCAGTCGTAAGATGTAGTTGGGGTCTAAACTGTAGTGATTAATTTAAAGTTTTGTCTTTGAAAAAATTCCATACTTCTGTTGTCATTTCTATGTCGTGATTTTGTTTGTTAAAATATCTTTCGTATAAAGGTGAATATTGCTCTTCAATGCTAGGCGCGCTGTGACCACCACCAATTATTTTGTAGAAGACAACCTGTGTATTGTTATTGCCATTTGAAAATGTATATTTTATGACATAACTACCATCGGTTGTGTCAAGGTCGGGATAGGTGTACACGGTTGGAATAGTGTCTGTATGATCGAATTTTGTCCAGAATTGGATAGAAGCTGGCGTTGATAGAGCACTCCCTCGAGCTGAGTCTGGTGGATTACCAATTATGCCACCGTTGTATGGCATGTGATTGTCATCAGTTCCGTTCATAAAAAGAACAGATATATAATTCGTTGGACTACAACACTTTGTTTTTGCAGGCATTGCAGCGGCCACTGCAGCTATAGCAGCTATTTTGTTCGATAGCTCTACAGCTAATCTCAGTGCCATAAAACCACCATTAGAAGTACCTGATACATATATTTTATTCGAATCAATCTTATATTTGGCTGACAAAATAGTAATAAGCGTGTCAATAAAATGTACGTCATCGGCTTTAGAATTTACAATGCAGTCTGCTCTACAATCGTTCCACGTAGGTTTACCAAATGCACCAGCTAATCCCTCAGGATAAACAACGATGAATTTATCTTTATCTGCCAAGTACATCCAAAGTTTATATGGTGATTTGTAGCCGCTTTGTCCAGTCATATCTTCAATGTAAACACCACCACCGTGTAATTCAAAAACAAGTGGAACATGTTTATTCTCAATGTCTTTTGGAATATAGATAGCATATCTGCGTGTTTTTCCACTTACTGTGATAATCTTTGTATGAAGTCCATAACTATATTCTAATGTTAATTTCTCGCATCCTTCACTAAAAATCACTAATGCTAAAAAAATTATAAATGTAATGATTTTGTTCATGACAACTGGTTTTTATTCTAAATTACGAAAATAAATCGATATATGTGCTTAGCTCACTTTATGAAAAATTGTTACTATGGAATATGCAAAGCTTTGTAATTTACCGCAGAATATCCACACAAATCAAAAATAGACTGAAACTTAACTATCCGTCATTTTAATGGCTTTTGGTTATATTTTAAAGTTATTGTTTGAGATGCGTTCAGTTGAAATCGACCAATTTTTTGAAATGTTACAGCATTTTTACGTTATCTTTGTTTATATTTACAGAAAATCCATAAACAATGAGATTCAGAAATTTTGCTTTTATCCTCATTTTGCCTTTAACTTTGGCTTGTAATAAAGAATTACCAGAAGGCAATCATGGGGAGTCAAAGCTTTTATTTAAGTCAGGTTTTGAAGGTGGAGTTTATATAGATACTGTGGCTTATCCAGATAATGAGGATTTTAGATTCATCCGTGGTACTGACAGTGAAACAGGATTTTCTTGGCCTATATCTATCCTTGGAGCAGAAGGTAGTGCTTTGCATTATATAGAAGATGACAATCATAATGCTGTAATGAGTGAAATTCAGACAGTAATCGGGCATAATGGCGATTCGACGAGGGCTCTTTACAGTCTTGAAAATTATGATTTAGGTATAACCCAGTGCCCTTATGAAATTTTAGACATCAAAGATGGGACGGCAGACCTGTACATTAAATATTGGATAAAATTGGATAGTGCCAGCCTGTTTAAACCTAATATGTGGAGAGCAATTTTTGAGTACAAAACCAAAGGTTATAGAGAACATTTTAGCACTGGCTTTAGACTTATTGCTTTTATCTATACCGACGATGATGGCATACCTTATTGGCACTGGCAGGGAGACAAAGATCCAGAGCATCCTATCTGGGAAGTCGATAATAGAGACGTGCCAATACCCATTAACAAATGGTTTATGACAGAATTTTATTGGCATTGGAGCAATGGCAAGGATGGACGTGCCCTGTGGAAAGTAAACGGGAATGTAATAGGCGATTATCACGGTCCTACTACTCGCAACTATAAACCTATTGATTTTATTATCTTGACTCAAATTTATGGCGACTCTAACCCTAAATACCAGTGGGTTGATGATATAGAAATATGGAGTGGGTTACCAGATTCTGAATAATTATTTTCACGTGTAGCAACATAATTTTAATCCCGAAATTTTGGTTTATAAGCTAATTTTTCTACTATAAAATTCGGATAGCCTGTGTGGTCAATGTTTTTGTATATTGGATTATAATATCGTATATCTAAAAAACAAGCAACATATTTGCCATTGAAAAAGAATTATTCTAATATATTTTGATCTTAACAACATCCCTATTTTTATCACTCATTAGGGTTGGCGCAGTACAATGTATAAACAAACTTATCTCACTAACATGCACAAAATCTTCAAAGCCAGGCTATATCACCCCAACTAATACACTAAAAATCAGGGTCCTGTACTTTGCGCTCTTATAATGTCATCTTCCTATCTGTTTTCGTCTCTTTACTGGTGGGTACAGGACCTGTTGCGCATAGAGGAAAGGATTCGAACTTTGGTCCCACCCGACGTGTTGGGATGCCCAATACACGATATTATTTTCCATTTATAAGCTGTTCAATTTTTTACGGCTTTCCCAGAGTTTGACTTCATGTCCACGTCTATAAGCTTAATTTTTAGAGTTGTATTCTTCTTTATACGAGTGTCCAATCATCAGCCATTCCAGTAAATCCTTTGTGTTTAGAATTGGGGCGTCTGATTCTTTCGGCTATTTTGTCGCAGGTGTGTCCAGTGTAATATTTGTCTAATTGTTTTAGAATAGAGAATGTAGAAAAGGCACGTAATAGTGATGGGTTATTAAAATACAAAGAGCCGACATGTTGTCGGCTCTTTATTGTGGGCGCAGAAGGATTCGAACCTTCGACCCCCTGCTTGTAAGGCAGGTGCTCTGGACCAGCTGAGCTATGCGCCCCGATGCAATCAGTATCCTCAGAACGTGTGCATTCGCTCAAAAAGGCGTTGCAAATATAATGAGCTTATGTAAAAGAGCAAAATATTTTTTGTTTTTTTTGAAATGTAGAACGATTAATTAGTTAATTTATTGATTTATAGTGGATTATAAAATTTGTCGTATCTATATGAATTTTAGACGTTTGGCATTGTTCCTCTCGATTTTATCTTTTGCATAGTCCAGAGTGATAAGAAGTTTGTCCTTGTATTTATCTATTTCGAACATAGCATCGGTCATTATTGTCTCCACAATTGAACGCAGACCACGCGCACCCACCTTGTATTCTATTGCCTTATCGACAATATAATCAAGCACTTGGTCTTCGAACTCCAGTTTTATGCCGTCTATTTCAAAGAGTTTTTGGTATTGTTTGATCATGGCATTTTTGGGCTTTGTCAGTATCTGCTTTAAAGCTTCTCTGTCCAGCGGATCAAGATGTGTAACTATTGGTATTCGTCCCACCAGCTCTGGAATTAGTCCAAATGCCCTTAGATCATGTGGCGAAATATATTGCATGATATTTTCTCTATCAACTTGTTCTGCAGCTTTAACTCGGTTATAGCCTACGACCTGTGTATTAAGTCGTTTTGCTATGATTTTCTCTATTCCGTCAAAAGCACCACCACAAACGAATAATATGTTTGAAGTATTTACTTGAATAAATTGCTGTTCTGGATGTTTGCGGCCACCTTGCGGCGGGACGTTGACAACAGTGCCTTCTAAAAGCTTAAGCAGAGCTTGCTGCACACCTTCTCCAGAGACATCCCGGGTGATCGATGGATTCTCGCCTTTACGTGCAATCTTGTCTATCTCGTCAATGAATACCACACCCATTTCAGCGAGTTTGACATTATAGTTGGCTGATTGCAGCAGGCGTGTAAGGATACTTTCCACGTCTTCGCCCACATAACCAGCTTCGGTTAGTGTAGTAGCATCAGCAATAGCAAAGGGTACGTCGAGCATTTTGGCTATTGTACGGGCTAGCAGAGTCTTTCCTGTACCAGTAGGGCCTACCAGCAGGACATTAGATTTTTCTATTTCCACATCGCCGGCCATTACGTTTGAGTATAGCCGCTTGTAATGGTTATAAACTGATACTGAGAGCACTTTTTTTGCTTCATCCTGGCCAATTACGTATTGGTCGAGAAAAGCTTTTATTTTTTTTGGTTTAAGGTCTTTGAACCGGTCGAGGTGTGCTTTTTTTTCTTCTTTTTTTGTCTCGCGTTCATAAATTTCATGTGCTTGTATGAGACATTCGTCGCATATAGCGCCATACAGCCCACGTATCATGAATTTTACTTCAGATTCAGGTCTTCCGCAGAAAGAGCACTTAAGTTCCTGATTCTTATGCTGATTAGGTTTAGCCATTAGAGTGAGATTTTGTCTATTATACCATCAACAATGCCATATTCAACTGACTGATTAGCATCCATCCAGTAGTCTCGGTCTGCATCTTGCAGAACTTTCTCAAAAGGCTGTCCGCTATTTTCTGCCAAAATTTTGATTAGTCTTTCTTTTGTCTTTTTAATATGCTCGGCTGTTATGTATAGATTAGCTGCCTGGTCTTGTACAACACCGCCTATTGAAGGTTGATGAATCATTACCTCGGCATTGGGAAAAACAAACCTGCGTCCTTTCTCACCGCCTGAGAGAAGGACAGCGCCCATAGAGGCTGCCATTCCCAGACAAACTGTCGAGACAGGTGATGAAATCATTTGCATAGTGTCATAGATACTCCATCCAGATGATACAGAGCCGCCGGGGCTATTGATGTACATTTTTATTTCTTTGCCCGGATCAATCATTTCTAAATAAAGAAGCTGGTTGACAATATCCTCAGCTGATTCGTCATATACCGGTCCCCAGAAGAAAACAACACGTTTTTCAAGAAACTTTTTTCTGAAATCAATATTCTGGAAAAGCTTTATTAATTCTTCTGACTGATTATTTATGGATTTCATAATTCTATTTGTTTTTTAGTTTAATAAGTTATTAAAATTCTTCGTTATCTGATTTTTTGACCTTTGTACGAGTGATAACTTCGTCTATAATGCCATATTCTTTGGCCTGCTCTGGTCTCATCCAGAAGTCTCGGTCCACATCTTTTTCAATTTTCTCAAATGGCTGTCCTGTATGCAATGAGATTATTTCGTAAAGGTCTTTCTGCATATCCTTAAGGTGTTCGACATTTATCTCAATATCAGAAGCCTGCCCATAAGCTGCTCCGTAAGGCTGGTGGAGCATAATACGAGAATGTCTCAGCGCAAAGCGTTTGCCTTTTGTCCCAGCAGAGAGTAGTACAGCGCCCAATGATGCTGCCATGCCAGTGCAAGTACAAGCAATGTCTGGCGTTACATATTGCATTGTATCATAAATTCCCATTCCACCGTAAAGGCTTCCGCCAGGAGTGTTGAAGTAAATTTGTATGTCTTTGGATGGATCAGAAGCATCGAGAAACAACAGCTGTGCCTGTATGATATTAGAGACATAATCGTCTATTTCTGTACCAATGAAAATAATACGGTCAGCCATCAGACGTGAGAAGACGTCAACTTCGCGGAAAGGCATTTCTCTTTCCTCTATAACCGAGCGTGTCATATTGTTGATGCGATTTGTGTAATGATCGTAAAATTGGCTATTAACACGACGGTGTTTTATTGCAAATTCTCTGAATTCGTCTTTATTAGGTCGATTAATAAAAAACATAGTTTTTTTAGTTTTAGATTTTTAGCTGGTCAAAGTTAAAACAAATTTTTTAAAACAGGTTTATAAAAGATTTTAATGCCCTGGTTTGACAGAAAAGCGGGACAGAGAGTCCTGTCCCGCTGGGGTATTGTGTTTATATATTGTGGGCAGATGCCTATTGTTCTGTATTTTCTGTGTTTTCTTGTTCGCTGTCTGCGCCCTCTTCCTGTGTGTTTTCTGTTTGCTCTGCATTTGTCTGTTCGTCTTTAGTCTCAGGGTTGTTGTTTGCTTCTGCTGACTTTTCGTCTTCTGTGGCTTCTTCTGTATCTATTGATTTTTCTTCTTTTAATTTTGCTTCGAGCATTTCAGCGCCTATAGTACGTTCTTCTAAGTTAACTTTCTCTTGGAGAGCAGCAAGCACTTTGTTCTCAAAAGCTACTGTATTAATCTGATAACGTTCATCCTCGCTTAGTTTATCATATCCATCCTGGGCTGTCTGCATAATAAAGTCATCGTTGAGCATGGACAAATCAATGCCATAATTCATCAAAGACATACGCAACATATCTGCGTGGACTTTGATCGCATCCTCTCGCTCGAGTTCAATGCCCAGATCTTCGCCTATTTGCTCTACGATAGCGTTCCATTTAATTGATTTTACAATCTCAGGCAATTGCTTTTCCAGTTCCTCTCTTGTAAGTCTTTTATTATCTTCTTTTTCTTTCTGGCGTTTTTCGAGCCAACGAAGCAGAAAATCTTCGGCTATCTCAACCTCAACGCTTTTCATCAAAAGGTCTTTTATGTCTCTTTTAAATACTTCTAATGCAGTATCTTTGTAATAATTCTCGAGGTTTTCTTTGACTTTGTTGCGGAACTGTTCTTCATCTTTAATTTCTTCTGTAGGAGCATATTTTTTAAATAGCTCTTCACCTATTTCTGCTTCCTGGAAACGTTTGACGTTTGTGATAACGACTTTAAAGTCATTGCTAATGTTGTCCAGGTCTTCTTCCTTTAGGTTAAGCATAGCAGCACGACGCTTCTTGTCAGGAACAAGCTCGTCGAGTTTTACGTTGAGTTCATCGCCTTTTTTCTTACCAATAAATTGTTCATGTAGCTTGCTGTCTATCAGATCAAAGGCAAGTAAAACTTCATCTTTGCGAAGTCCGTCTTCTTTTGCCTGACCATTTTCGTCAAGCTCTACCATAGAAACATAAAAGATGTCTTTGTCATCATCAATTTGCTCTTTCTCGATGTACTGTCCAAAGCTTTTGCGTATGCGATCTATTTCGTTATCTATGTCTGTATCAGTAACTTCTACTTTGTAAAAAGGTGCTGTTATCTCATCATAATTAATAAAAGGCTTGGAATATGTCCCATAATCAAAGGTGAACTCAAAGGCCTCGTCTTTATCAACATCGAATTTTGTTTTTTCCTCGTCTGCAATGAAGTCGCCAATTAGTTTAAGATCATTATCTTTGATAAATTTAATCAAGGCATCCCATACTATTTTATTTACTTCTTCGAGGAGAATTTCCTTACCATAGATTTTTTTAACCAGCTGCATAGGAACATGTCCGGGGCGAAAACCACGCATGGTAACGTTTTTACGTAATTCTTTGAGACGGTTGTTAACATTAAGATCGTAGTCTTCTTTTTCTACTTTAACAGTAACACTACCAGTGAGTTCAGTAGCTTGGTTATTCAATACTTCCATTTTGGTTATTGTTTAAAATTGTGTAAATAAAAAAAATTGCCACAACTGCGGTGGCACTGACGAGTGCGGATGAAGGGACTCGAACCCCCACGCCCCAACGGGCACCAGATCCTAAGTCTGGCGCGTCTACCAATTCCGCCACATCCGCCTTAAAGCACGGCAAATTTATTAAAAATGATTCATTTAATAGTAAATTTCATAAACTAAAAATTGTTAAATGTCTTACAGTCCGGCATTAGGTAATATAATCCTATGCTCCCCAAACAGTTCTCTCTTGATTTTTTGTAGCTCTTGTTGTATAGCATACAGTTTTTTGTATCTGTCTTCTATGTCAACCGCCATTTCGAGATTATCAGCAGGAACTTGCTGTAATTTACCCAGCCTTCCTATCTCGAGGCTTACTATTCTGAGTTTGTAAGAAAGCAGTGCGCTCAGAGTGAATTCTTTGTAATGTTCGTGTGGATGTGTTGCCTCACCGCCGCGTTTCTCCCAGATACGGCTGATTTCATAATCATTTGCCAGAAGCTCATTTGCTAATTCCTGGAAACGTTGATCCGGATGGCTCTGAAAGTATTTTATATCAAAGTCTTTACCTTGTTCTCTGAGCTTTTTGATTTCTTCGAATACCTCTTTGTAAAACAAATTTTTAAACTCGAGATTTTCGTTCGTCAATTCTGTAATAATAAAATCTGCCACTGTAATTGGTACTTTCTCGCCGCTTTCTGTTTGTCTTTCCTCGTAAATTCTGTTTCCATATCTAAGCAAGTATTCTATCAGCTCTTTTTCCTCTGGCAGGGCAGTAGTTTGTATAGTTGAGGGCAAAACAGGTGTCTTGCGGTCAGGCGTATGTGTACTTACTTTGCCACGAGAGAGCTGCGTGATATTACTTTTATAGATTCGCATGACTTCTGAGGCAAGCGAATCGCTGCTTATGCCAAAGACTTCTGCTGCACGTTTAATAAATATTTCCCTTCGCACAGGGTCGCTGACAACAGCCAGAGTTTTGGCCATATTCCTGATAGCTTCGGATCTTTTGTATGGGTCGTCTGCATTATCTTGTAGGAGAAATCCTGCTTTGAACGTTATAAAATCTTGTTCATGTGTTTCTATGTATTCTCTTACATCAGCAGGCGCGTTTTTTTTGCTAAAACTATCTGGATCCTCGCCATTAGGAAGCAGCACCACTTTCAGATTAAGGTCTTCCTTGAGTGCAATGTCAATGCCACGCATAGCAGCTTTTATACCAGCACTATCTCCGTCAAAAATAAGAGTGAGATTGTCGGTAAAACGATGAATCAAATTGACATGGTCTTCTGTTAGTGATGTACCCAGAGAAGCCACTGTGTTCTCAATGCCAGCTTGATGAAAAGACAGTACATCAGTGTAACCTTCGACCAAATAGCATTTTTTCTCTTGTGTTATGGATTTTTTGGCAAAATATAGACCGTACAAAATTTTTCTTTTCTGAAATACTTCCGTCTCAGGGGAATTTAGATATTTGGCTGGAGACTTATCTTTGTCGAGTATGCGCCCAGCAAATCCTATTATTTGTCCTGTTAGAGAATGAATTGGGAAAATGACACGAGCCCAGAACCGGTCAAAATAGTTTGTTTCTTTGATTATTGTCAGACCTGCTTTGGAGAGAGTGTCAAGTTTATAACCTTGTTTTATAGCGTGCTGCGTAAAACCATCCCGTTGATTGAGAGCATAACCTAGCTGGAATTTTTCTATAATTTCGTCGCGGAATCCTCGATGTCGAAGATAACCAAGTCCAACGCTTATGCCTTCGTCCTCGAAAAAGAGATTATGAGTAAAATATTTCTGTGCAAAAGTGTTGACTGTAAAAATAGATTCACGTTCTTGACGTTTTTGTCTGCTTTCTTCGTCGTCTTCTGTTTCCTCAATTTCTATGTTGTATTTTTTTGCAAGCCAGCGAATTGCTTCAGGGTAAGTAAAATGTTCATGCTTCATTAAAAAACTGATAGCACTGCCAGATGCGCCACAACCAAAGCATTTAAAAATTTGTTTGCTTGGTGAGACAACGAACGATGGTGTCTTTTCCTTGTGAAAAGGACACAGCCCCTTGTAATTCGAACCAGAACGTTTGAGATTGACAAATTCGCCTATAACTTCAACAATATCAATGCGTTGTAAAACTTCCTGTATAGTTTTATCACTTATCATTTTCACCAAAGATTTTAAACAAAATTACTTGAAATTTGAGTGCAATGCAACAGAGTTTTATTTTCCTTTTACTATTGATAAAAAAATCAGAAAGTAATAAATTTGGGAAAATTCATTTTCTATAGCTATGGAACACAATATATTAAAGGATGCTTTAACCGGCATGCTCGTAGGAGATATGTTAGGTACTTTTATAGCCGAGAATAATAAACCTTCTATAAAACAAAATATTGCCATTGACATCCAAGATGATAGCTCTTGTTGGTCTCTGGATACTTCACTGGCTATATGCCTCACAGAAATATTGAGCTACAATCTGGATAAGGAAGTATCTGCCCAGCTATTGAGCCAGTTTGTCAAAGGACAATATTGGGCGCAGGTTCAGGATATAGATTTTCTTAATAAAAAAGTAAAAGAGCAGCTAACGAGAGCAGCTTCAGGTCATCATAAAATTCAGTTTTCACGCTCCACTGAAGTCGATGATAATATAACACTCTTGCATGTTATTCCTGCGGCATTCTATCTGGTGAATATGCCCGTAAATATGCGTTTTACATTGCTAACGCAAATAGTGTCTATCACAAGTACAAGTACAAAGGCATTGCTGGCTTCTCTTTATATCGAAGAATTTCTTCGTAGTCTCATGCGTGGGGAATCTATCATGTCTTCGTATCATACTGTAAGAGAAGTGTTACCAATCATTTGGCGCAATATGAATATGGATATCAATGAGCTTTCCTATCTTTGGCGCTTGCTCGAAACAGATATATGGCAAGTTACAGGAGATAAAATCCACGCTACTGAGGATATTATAGACACACTCGAGGCTTGTATTTGGGTTATTACGACTACAGATTCATTTGTACAAGCCCTAACTAAAGCTGTCAGTCTCGGAGGCGACACATCAAGTCTGGGTGCATTGGTCGGAGCCATGGCTGGAATTATTTATTCATTAGATAATATCCCGAGGGATTGGGCAGAAAAAATTCATTTGCTCGACCAGGTACATCAACTGGCAGAAAAGGCTTTTGAATTGAGTTTATAATAATTTTTATTTTATAATTATTCTAATTTACTTATATTTATACCATAAATTCAAAAACTACAAGCCATGGCAGAATTAAACGCTGAAGAAAAACTTGTCCTGGAAACGATGAAGAAGGAAAACAAAGAATTCAAGAAAGCAGAAATTGCCGAAATTACTGGGATACAAAAAGATAAAGTAAGTAAAATTATCTCTAAGCTAAAGAAAATGGAGCTTATCTTTAGCCCCAAGCGTTGTTATTACAAGGCTAAGTAAGGTTCTGGCTCGAACCTGGAATCTGCTTTTAACAACCCTTGCTAATTGGATATTGGCGAGGGTTTAGTATTATTTACGTGAAAATGTTTTGATTCTTTTTCTGCTAAATAGCTTTTTCATTTGGTAGCAATTGTTCTAAATAACTAAAAATCATTAAACATGGGAAACAAAATACCACAGGAAATTAAATTGAAATTAGTTGAGTACCAGAGAAATGAAATTACAGAATATCACATTTACAAACGTCTGGCACGCAAAACAAAATCTGAGAAAAATGCTCATGTTTTGGAGATTATTGCAAACGAAGAACATGGGCATTATAACCTTTTCAAAAAATATTCAGGACATGAAGTTAAACCAAAGTTTTTTCAGGTGTGGTTCTACACATTCATAGCTTCGATATTTGGACTGACCTTTGCCGTCAAACTCATGGAACAGGGAGAGGAAAGTGCTCAGGAACGCTATGAAATAATAAAGCCGTATATCCCTGAAGCAGAGAGCATCATAAAGGACGAATTCAATCACGAACGTGAACTCATTGCTCTGATAGATGAGGAAATTCTCAAGTATATGGGTTCGGTGGTCCTGGGGCTCAACGACGCTTTGGTAGAGCTCACTGGTGCTCTTGCTGGATTTACTCTGGCTCTACAGAATGCCAAGCTGATAGCTATTATTGGTGGCATAACTGGTTTTGCCGCTTCGCTGTCTATGGCTGCTTCGGAGTATCTGTCCACAAAGGCAGAAGGTGGCGCTAAGAGTGCAGGTAGGTCAGCGTTCTATACAGGATTGGCTTATATCATAACAATTGTTTTATTGATTTTGCCATACATGCTCATTGGCAATTTTTATATTGCACTTGGTGTGGCTCTGATTATAGCAGTGTTGATAATTGCTTTGTTCAACTTCTTTATGTCAGTAACCAATGATTTGGAATTTCGTCGGCAATTTCTGGAAATGGTCATAATCAGTTTTTCTGTCTCAGCTCTGTCTTTCGGAGTGGGGCTGTTGGTGCGTTCTGTCTTCGGTATTGATGTATAACTATGTTGGTAGAAAAAACAGGAAATTATTAACTTAAAGCCGCAAACTATAAAAACGCTTTAGCATGAAAAGATTACGTTTTTCTCTATTATTAGCTTTTTTGTTTGTCTTTGTGTCGGGATATTCGCAGCGAGGTTTGTATGAGCCGATAGATCTGTCGCGGGTGCACTGGGCTTTGAGTGATTTTGGCCGTATGTACACTTTTGACGATGTGCCAGCAAAGAAAATAGAAAAGGAATTCGGTTTTCTGCCTACGGCCAAATGGCTCAAGCAAGTCAGATTGTCAGCTGTACAATTCGGCAGTGGTTGCTCAGGTTCATTCATTTCTGCCGATGGTCTTATAATGACCAATCACCACTGTGTACGTAGCCGTCTGAAGGACATTGAAAAAAAAGGCGAGAATATTTATCGCGACGGTTTCTATGCCAAGTCATTGGCAGATGAACGGCGTTTTCCTGGATTATATGTTGATCAATTACTTGATATTAAAGATGTTACTTCCATTATTCAAAATGCAATAAACAGTGGCAAAACCGCCCAGGAAAAGATCAAACTCAAAAATGACAAGATAAAAGAACTTGAGCAGAAATATTCAAACAAGAAAAAGTACATTGTTGCCAAGGTAATCACACTGTATAATGGCGGCAAATATTCGCTTTACATCTACAAACGCTATGATGATATTCGACTGGTGATGGTTCCAGATGTCCAGATCACAGCTACAGGCTGGGACTGGGATAATTTCACATATCCGCGTTATGAACTTGATTTTGCTTTTGTGCGTGCTTATGAAAATGGTCATCCAGCTAAGATAAAGCATTACTTCACCTGGAGCGACAAAGGGGCTAAGGAAAATGAACCTGTCTTTGTCATTGGCCGTCCTGGTAACACTGACCGTCTGCTCTCTGTTAAAGAGTTAGAGTATTTTCGTGATGTACGTATTCCTTTGATTCTCAAATATTTTAACCAACGTTATAATGCCCAGTACAAATATTTTATCAATCATCCAGAGCACCAGGCTCGTGAACTTAGCACATTGCTGAGCATAGCTAATGGACGTAAATATTATGCGGGTCTTAACATGGCTCTGCATGATGCCTATATTATGACAAAGAAAAAAAGTTTTGAGAAAGCATTGAAAGACAGTGTTATGAGCAATCCACAGTTAAAGGCAGAATATGGAAATCTTTGGCATAATATTGATTCTATAATTGACCAGTTACAGCAGCTTGATAAGTCATATTTGTTTGCTCTGCTGCTGACGCGCATGCCATCGGCTGCTTGGCAGACTGCATTCCATCTTTACGAATATGCCAACAGCAATAACCCTACGACTTTTGATAAGGTTTTTGTACCTGTAACAGACACGGAGCGTGAGCATTACAATGTACAGGCAATTGCAGATTTCCTATATAGCGTCAAAGGAGACGACTGCTTCATCCTTCAGAGCCTATTCCGCAATGATAAGGATGCTTATAAGAGTCTGAGGAAAGTAACAAAACTTTATAACAGGAGTTTTGTAAACGAGGAATACAATCTGGGTGCAGCAGAGATATTGCAGTCCGAAGACCCACTGATGATTGTAATTGACAATATCATGAAAACACTTGAGAATAATAAGGCTAAGCGCAAAGAACTACAAGCAAAGCTGGAAGTTGAAAATCAAAAGCTCGGATACTTAATATTCAAGGTTTATGGGACACAGATACCACCAGACGCCACACGTAGCTTGAGAATAACACCTGGATTTATACACGGCTATCAATACAATGGGACATTAGCACCACCAAAGACAACTTATTATGGGCTTTATGACCGTTATTTCTCATTTGGGCAAAAGCCATACCCATGGGGACTGCATCCACGTTGGCAGAAACCACCAAAGGGACTTGACCTGTCAGTGCCAATGTGTTTTGTCTCGACAAATGATATAGTCGGGGGAAATTCAGGGAGCGCAGTCATTAACAAAGACCGACAAATAGTAGGACTTGTACATGACGGCAATCTCGAGAGCTTGGCTGGTGCTTATATTTTCCTGGAAGATGACAACCGAGCAATAGCCACTGATTCGTGGGGACTGATGGAAGCGCTCAAACATGTTTACAAGACAGATAGGCTTATTAAGGAAATTCAGACAGGTCATTTAAGCAAGGAATAATCACTCAGCTATTATTCAGTATATTCTTGAAAAAACGAAGAGCGCTTGCCGGCAATCAGCAAGCGTTCTGTTTCATTAAGCTGTATAGAAAATCAAATAATCACCCGACTTTGTCCACGCTCAAAAAGCTGTTCGAGCAATGCCACAGGATCGTCGAATTTACTTGTCAGCATCATCGCTGCAATAATGTATGGCTTGTAACTTGCTTCTTTGTATGTCTCAATTCTGTAGCGTTCGAAGACATCAGCGTCCACCTCGCCATGCTCGCATGAAACACCAGTTATATCAGCAGGCAAACAGTGCATATAAAGCCCAGAACCATTTCGTGTCAGCTTCATCAGTTCATTAGTGGTGGTCCAGTCTTTGTGCTTGGCGTTCTGTTCAAGGGCTTGCTGCTCGAGCTCGTCCAGTCCCTTTGCATTACCTTCTTTCAGTAGCTTAGTGCGTTCTACCATAATGTTGAATGGTGCCCAGCTCTTGGGATAAACAATATCGGCGTCCTTGAATGCCTCTTCCATCGAGTGAGTGATCTGAAAGCTTGCGCCTGTTTGCTGAGCATTTTGCTTAGCAATATCTACTACCTCGGGCACGAGGTCATAACCTTCGGGATAGGCAAGCGTAACGTCCATGCCAAGACGTGTCATAAGTGCTATTATACCCTGAGGAACAGATAATGGCTTGGCATAGCTCGGAGAATATGCCCAGCTCATAACAAGCTTTTTGCCTTTAAGTTTGTCAAACCCGCCAAAATAATTCACTAGATGCTGCAAGTCAGCCATAGCCTGCGTTGGATGGTCAAGGTCGCACTGAAGATTTACCAGACGCGGACGTTGCGGCAAGACACCTTTTTCGTATCCTTCGTCCAGAGCATGTGCTACATCCAACATGTACTGATGCCCATATCCGAGAAACATATCATCTCGTATGCCTATTGCTTCGGTCATGAAAGAAATCATATTCATTGTTTCTCGTACGGTCTCACCATGGGTTATTTGTGTTTTTTTCTCGTCAAAATCAATAACTTGCAGCCCTAACATATCGGAAGCTGACGTAAAAGAAAAACGTGTACGTGTAGATTTATCCCTGAAAATCGAAATAGCAAGTCCTGAGTCAAACGTACGTGGAGAAATATTGTTTTCCCTGAGAAACCGCAATATCTGTGAGACTTGTATAACTGTCTTTAGATCATCGATGGACTTTTCCCAAGTGAGTAAAAAATCATTATTAGCCAGATTAGTAGGTTTATACTCTTTTAATTGTGATAATAATTCCTGAAACTTTTTAATATCTGCCATAATTTATTAGTTTTTAGAGATTTACAGTAAAAGCATAAAGTGCATAAAAAGCTGAAGCTTTAACCAAATGATCAATGGGAGTCTTTTCGTTAGGAGCATGTGCCATAACTTCATTACCAGGTCCGAAGCCTATTATAGGTATATTATATATTCCATTTATTACCACACCATTAGTAGAGAATGTCCATTTATCAATAACAGGTTCTTTGTCGAATAAATCTTTGAAAACTTGCCTACCTGTTTGTATAACATTATGATTTTCATCTATTTTCCATGTAGGATAATACTTTTCCATGCCGTATTCCAGACCAGTCCATGCTTTGCCCTTATAATAAGGAATTTTGATTTCAGCGTCTATGCCCAGTCTATCAAGGATTTCCTGAAGTTCTGCAATAACAGTCTCTTTTGTCTCGCCCCAAGTAAGACGTCTATCCAAGTAAAGGTGGGCATAATCTGCTACAGAGCATTGAGATGGCGCACCAGATTTGAATTCGCTAATAGTAACGCTACCCTTGCCGAGGAATGGATCGTATTTGAGACGTTCATTGAGTTTTTCTATTTCAAGAGCCACACGTGAAGCTTTGTAAATAGCATTATCACCGCGTTCGGGCGCAGAGCCATGAGCAGAAACGCCGTGAAATACAATCATTAATTCCATACGACCGCGATGGCCACGGTAAATGTTCAGGTTAGTAGGTTCAGTAATAATGACAGCGTCAGGTTTTATTTTATCTTCTTCGATAATATACTTCCAGCACAATCCGTCGGAATCTTCTTCCAGTACAGTGCAAGTGAAATATACGGTCATATCACGGTCAAAGCCGAGCTCTTTCATGATGCGGCCAGCTGTGATAAAAGAAGCGGCGCCGCCTTCCTGGTCAACCGAACCACGTCCATATACAAATCCGTCTTTTATCTCGCCCGAAAGTGGGTCAAAGTCCCAATTATCCAGATTACCAAAGTCCACAGTATCGATGTGTGCATCTATTGTCAGTATTTTAGGACCGTTGCCAATACGCCCAATGAGATTACCCAGCGGGTCAATAAAAACTTCATCGAAACCTGCATCTTCCATCTGTTTTTTGTAAATCTGTTGTACTTGTTCCTCCTGACCGCTCAAAGATTTAACTTTTACGATGTCGGAAAGATTTTTTGCAGTCAGATCTGCATACTTTTGTGCTAATTCATTGATTTTGTTTGCTAATTCGTTCATGGCTTAAATTTTTCTTATAAAAATAAAAAAACGGAGTCTAATCAGACTCCGTTTTAGCAAAAATTAAGTAAAAAATCTTTACTTAGCAACTTTCTCTGATAAGTTAGAGCCAGCAGCGAATTTAACAACCTTCTTAGCTGGAATAGTGATGACTTCTTTAGTACGAGGGTTACGGCCTTTACGAGCCTGACGCATAGAGACTTTCCATGTACCGAATCCAACGAGAGAAACACGTTCGCCCTTTGCCAGAGCATCACTGACAGCATCCATGAAAGCGTCCAAAGCCTTCTTGGCACTGGCTTTAGACATACCAGCATTGCTAGCAATTGCTGAAATAAGTTCTGCTTTGTTCATAGTTAAATTTTTTAAAATTTTAAATTAATTAAAAAAAAGATTCACTCATTGCAAATCTATTATTTTTTCTCAAATACACAAATAATTACAGATTTTTTTTGAATTATCTTGTTTTTTATACTTTTTCCTTCAGCGTCTGCTACAATTATTTGTCTATTAATAAAAATATCTTTCGAGAATTCTTTATTTAAAGTTGGAACTGCATATA
>JALWCU010000418.1 GCA_027015275.1 Bacteroidales bacterium
ATAATATTTGTTTTAGTTCATAATTTGAAAGATAAACTTTATAATTATCATCATAATTAAAGCTATATTTAATTTCTTCAAAAACATTATAATATTTTATTGATGATAAAAATTCCTTAATTGAATCATTTAAAGATATTTTAATTTCTTCTTTAAATGCTGGTTTGGAAACATATAACAAATTATTTAAAACTAAATTCTTATTTTTATAGATAAATTTTAATGTAGATTTGATAAAATGTAAAAAATAATATTATTTTGCAATGTATTGATTATTAGTATGTTATTTGTATGTGATCTAGATCTTTTGGCTTATAAAAATGTGGAACGTGGTTTGTAATATAGTGTAAAATGTTGTTATGAAAGTAAGAATCGTGGTCATAGGAAAGACATTTCAGAAGTTCATAAAGCAAGGCGTTGAGGAATATCTTTCGCGAATTAGAAGGTTTGTGCCCGTGGAATATATCGAGCTATCAGAGCTAAAAAATACAAAGAATTTGACAGTGAATCAGATAAAAGACAAGGAAGCTGAGCTAATAAAGAAGTATCTCAGTTGCAATGTGAATGTTTTATTAGATGAGCGGGGCAGAGAATTTAATTCAAGGGAGTTTGCAGCCTGGGTAGAAGAGAAGATTAATGCAGGAGTGCATTGTTTAGGTTTTTTTGTTGGTGGTGCTTATGGATTTGCAGATGAGCTCAGACAGAGGAATGATTTGATTTCTTTGTCAAGTATGACTTTTTCGCATCAGTTAGTTAGACTGGTATTTACTGAGCAATTATATAGAGCATTTACGATTATTAAATCATTACCTTATCATCATTAAAAAATAGAGAGGTGGGGCTTAGAGTTTATAAAAAAATATTTTTCGGTTTATTTCTGTTGTTTGCGGTTTTGGCTTTGTATTTTACTGCCAATTTCCCAACGCATAAGAAGGGTAAATCGATAGATGTACAGTCGTTTCAGAATGTTTTGTATCAGAAGGAGTCAGTGGCAGATGGCGTTCTAGGTGATCTTATTCATCGGATAAAATTGCATAAATATCAGTTGATCAATAATGTGATGTTTTTTGACACCACTTTTGAGCAGTCGTCTGATAATGATATTTATTATGCAATCTATAGTTATGATACTCTATGTTTTTGGACAGACAATCATTTAATCTTGCCTGAGCTTATAGACAATCGTTTTAATTCGAGTATCAATAAAATAGGTAATTCTTGGTACGAGATTAGACGTAGAGAATTTGGTAATTATATAGCCCTGGGATTTATCAAGATAAAAGATGAGTATCCATATACAAATAGGTATCTTCGGGATCATTTTGCCAAAGGATTTGATTTTCTTGGGTCTCAGGTTAATATTTCTTTGATTCCTGTCTCTTATGGTTATGATGTGAAGTCTTCGGATGGTCAATATATCTTTTCTTTAGTGCCTGTTGGTGTTAGACCCGAAGACAAGGGCGGACACAATAATTTGACTTTGATATTCTTTATTTTGTCTGTGTGGTTTTTCTTTGGATACTTGATCCTTGCATTTCGCAATGCTAAGGCTATTAGCATAATTATTGTTTATACGCTTTGGCTAGCCTTGAGAATTTACATGTTGCTCACGCACAGTCCTGGGTTGATTTATAGTAATCCGTTTTTTTCGCCATTGATTTCATTTTATAGTTTAGGAGACCTTTTGATAGATATACCTTTGGTTTTGTCCGGTCTTGCAATTTTTTCTATACGGTTTGATTATGAGAAATATAGGCCTGAGGAAAATTATATTGTTTTTGATTTGGTCTTCTTGTTTATTGTTAATCTATTGATAATAAGCGGATTGTATTTTGTTTATGACCTTTTCAATAATCTGATTATTAGCACTAATCTTAGTTTTGAATTGTATAAGATTTACACTCTTTCGATTGGCAGTATAGTTGTAATTCTGATTTTGGGGCTGATTATAGCAGCTTTTTTGGCGTTTTATTATTTGATGTTTAAGATTATAGCACGGTATTTTACTTTACAATTTTTGTTGATTTCTCAAGCCGCTATAGTAATAGTTTTGTACTTAATAAACGTTACTTTTGTACATTATCATCTTGATTTTATTAAGCTGCTGTATTTTATTCCTCTGTCATTATTAATATATTTTGCCAGGCAGGGTGAGACCAAGTTTAGGCTTTTTATGACAATTAGCATTTCGACAGCATTCTTTGTTACTTTTATTTTGTTAGGTGCTATAGCCCAGAGGAATAGGCGCCAGCTAAGTTTTCAGGCTAAACATCTGGAATATTTTCGTGATTATGTAGCAGAGCAGGTTTTGGGAGACATTGAGAAAAAGTTGCAGAAGGATGATTTATTAGCTTCATATTTAGAGCGTTCATACAATGAAGATCTTGGTGGTAAGATATACAAGTATCTTAAGCTTGAGTATTTTGGGGGCTATTTGAAGAAATATAATATTAAAATAAAGCTGTGCAGGGATGATGATTACCAGACATGTTTCCAGACTTATATTCACGAGATAGACAAGAATGGAACTCGGCTATCTGAGAATCTATATTTTTTGAATTCGCCAGGAAGGTTGCCAGGTTACTTGATTCTGATTCGACATCAGGATGTGATGCTCTCTATTGAGTTTACTCCTACATTGGCAGGAAATAGAATTGGGTATCCTGAGCTCTTGGTGGACCAGTCGGTCAAGTCAAAAGTCAATAACAACTATAAATATGCGATATATCAGAATGGACGTTTGATATATAAGTCTGGTGAGTTTATTTACCCGTCAGATGAGAAGTTCTGGCAAAAATTTAATAATCAACATGCCTTTGTCAGTCTCAATGGATATTTGCACTATCTCAGTTATGATAAATCACGTGATTATCTGATAGTTGTGAGTGTGCAGAAGATAAATCTGTATGATATTTTAATAACTTTTTCGTATTTGTTCTTTATTTTCTTGTTCATCGGTGGTATTATTTTCTTTATTATTGAGATTGGAAGTGTCCATGAACCACTGAAGATCACGTTCCGCACAAGGCTGCTTATTTTTATGCTTGGGATATTAACCGGATCATTTATAATAATCGGTCTTACTACTGTGGCTATTAACAGAGCTAACTATCGA
The DNA here is from genome assembly GCA_027015275.1 of Bacteroidales bacterium. GTDB lineage: Bacteria > Bacteroidota > Bacteroidia > Bacteroidales > S143-33 > S143-33. Next base: position 3,116 of record JALWCU010000418.1, read on the forward strand.
AGGAAATTTGAAGAAAAAATAAAAAATAATCTTACTCGTACTCGACTGGTACTCGAGAAGCAGTATGTTAGTGGAGATGTGGATACGTCTGGTCAAAAACTGGAATATCTTGTGAGAAATATTGCGGATATATTGAACACTGACATAAATCTTTATGATTATAGCGGGCGACTGATAGCTACATCAAGACAGAAGATTTATGAAAATAATTTGCTCGCGCCTTATATTAATTATAATGCACTTGTTAATCTTTTGGAAAACAGGTATATAGAATACATTAATACTGAGACAATCGGAAATTTGAAGTTTACATCCACTTACACAGTGATTAATGACAATAACAGGAGAGTACGTGGATTTATAAACATCCCGTATTTTGCTAATTCTCAGGAGATACGTAAAGAAATTTTAGACCTACTTTTTACTTTGGGAAATATTTATATTGTTATGTTTCTTTTTACGGTTTTGATAGCATTTGTTCTGTCAGAGCAGATAATAGCACCGCTTAAAGAGCTACAGGATAAGATTAAGCAACTTAAGGTAGGTCATAAATACGAGAAAATAGACTATCACCGAGGAGATGAGATAGGCCGCTTGGTCGAAGAATACAATAATATGGTCGAAAAATTGGAAGAGAGTGTTCAATTACTTGCAAAATCAGAACGTGAGAGTGCATGGCGGGATATGGCAAAGCAAGTAGCGCATGAAATCAAGAATCCGCTTACGCCTATGAAGCTGAGCATACAGCTTTTACAAAAATCATGGGAAAATGGCGACCAGGACTTTGGCAGCAGGCTCAACGACGTAACGCGCACATTGATAGAACAGATAGAGAATCTGCGGAATATCGCAGAAGAGTTTTCTAATTTTGCCAAGATGCCAAAATCTGAAAATGAGAAAATAGACCTTGCACAGAAAATTGAGAACATTGTCAAATTATACGAGAATCTAAATAATCTGGAAGTTAAGGCGATTATAAAAAATAGGCCAGTTTATATCTGGGCTGATAATAAGCAAATATCTCGTTCACTTATTAATCTTATAAAGAACGCAATCCAGGCCATACCTGAGGGCGTTAAGGGGCTTGTTATAGTCGAATTGGAGAAGGTCGAGGGCAAGGCTTTGATCAAAATAACAGATAATGGAACCGGGATTCCAGATGATGTAAAACATAAATTGTTTACTCCGAGCTTTACAACTAAGTCCAGTGGTATGGGACTGGGTTTGTCTATGGTAAAGAATATAGTTCAGAATGCCAAAGGTAGGATATGGTTTGAGACAGAGCTGGGAAAGGGAACTACTTTTTATATAGAATTCCCTGTGTATAAGGAAGATAGTTAAACGAGTAAGTGGTCAAATAAAATTGTGAATTATGCTAAAAATGCTTAGTTTTGTTGTAAAATTTTTCAAATAGGCAATAATATGACACAATTTATTCCGTTTGATGATAAAGTAGAAGTTTTGGGCGCTGTTGTTGAAAACATCACTAAATCAATCGATAGTATTTTCGAACGTCAGATACTTGAGATACTCAAGATGTTTGACATAGAAAACATTGATAGGGGGGAATGGTACCCATTAGTTAATTTGCTTAGGGCTCTGAAATTTATAAATGAAGAAGTAGGGCCTAATACTCTTTTTGCTATAGGTAAGGGTATTCCCCAGAATGTAGTATTTCCATCTAATATTGATAATCTAGAGCAAGCTCTTAATTCTATTGACGAGGCTTATCACATGAATCACCGAGGTGGTGAGATAGGATATTACAAGCTCACAGATTTTGACGAAAAGGGACATCGTGCCATGATGGAATGCTATAACCCATATCCACATCATTTTGATCGTGGACTCATTACAGCGATGACAAGGAAGTTTGCACCCAAGGATTCATATTTTATAGAGGTTGTGGCAGATGATTCCATGCCAACACGTCTCGAGGGTGCAGACAAAGACGTTTTTATTATTAAATGGTAAAAATCAGTATTATGAAAAAAATACCAGCCTACATATTACTTGCATTATTTGCTTTAGGCTTTGTTTTTAGCTGCAAAAAAACACAGGAAGATATTATAGTGTGGCGAAAAATTACTGCTAAGACCATGATAAATGGTTATGGTGCGTATTTATTTATGAGAGCAGACAAGGATACAGTTACATATAGTGGTATTCATGTAGCACTGATCAAAGCACATGTTTTTAACATTCAAGATACTATTGAAGTTTTGAAGTTTGGGCATATTTGGTCTGTTGATAATCCAATGCCAACATTGTTTAATGCTTCCTCTGTTGTTACAAGTGATTCGGTTAATTTTAGCCCGCATGATTCTATTCTTACTTTTACTTCTAAACTCACTGGTTTGCAGCTTGATACAAGCTATTACGCACGTTGCTTTGTTATTTTTAAAGAGATGCACTCTGGCAAGGTTGATACGGCTTATAATCAAGTAATTATAAAATTTCACACGGCAGTACCAAAGGATCTTTGGTTTTATCGCGGTAACATGAAGATAGCCAGTGGTCCACTGGAATCGCGTACCGAGGCTGTTTGTGCCGAGGTTTATGATAATGAAAATGATGAATATAAGGTATATATGGGTACTGGATATAATGGCTATCAGCTTTTGAAAGATTTTTATGGATATGATCCAGAGGCTCAACAGTGGACTCAGGAACCAGATTTTCCAGGTTTGCCCAGATATGAAGCAGTTGCCTTTGTTATTGGTAATTACATTTATGTAGGTACTGGCAAAACGAGTATGACTATTGATACGTCTTACACAGGAGACTTTTATAAGTTTTTCCCTTATGGTCATAGCTGGCGTCGTGTAACTGGCATGCCTGCATCGCAAGAGAGATATGGAGCTATAGCCTGGTCTGTTTATTTCAATGGACAATGGTGGGGCTTTGTGGGATATGGCAAGCGTGATTTTCC
>JALWCU010000419.1 GCA_027015275.1 Bacteroidales bacterium
TCCTTTGACTTGTCTATGACCCCACCCAACGAAGGACCCGTGTTATTCAGATTTATTTTACTTGTGGTGGAAACAGCAGAATTACTAAGCTGAGCCTTTTGTTTTAGTTTACTGATTGCTGCCTGCTTGGGATCTTTGCTATCTTGCTGTTGCTCTGCTGGTTTGGATTTGTCTTGTTCAGTTTCTATGGCTGCTGTGCTCTGCTCATGTTCATAGATTTTTTGACTCAGCTCAGAGAGTTTGATCAATGCCAGTTCAATATGCAGGCGCTTGTTCTGGGCGGTTCGGTAATTTACATCAAATAGATTTATGATGTCCAGAGCCTTGAGAATGAATTTAATAGGTGTCTGCTTAACCTGCTGGGCATATTTTTGTTTAATGCTATCGCCGACCTCAAGCAATTTGAGAGTTTTCGGTGTACGGGCAATAAGCAGATTGCGAAAATGTTCTGACAAGCCCACAATGAAATGTTGCGGGTTAAAGCCCTTTTGCAAAATCTGATCAAATGTTAGTAGAACTTCCTGATAATCACCCTTAAGGAAAGATTCTGTTAGCTTGAAATAATAATCATAGTCGAGCACGTTGAGATGCTCTATAACCCCCTGATATGTGAGTTTTCCTTGAGTGAAACTTACTAGCTGGTCGAATATAGAAAGAGCGTCACGCAAAGCACCGTCTGCCTTCTGGGCAATTATAGAAAGAGCGTCATCCTCTACTTCAATATTTTCTTTTTCGGCTATGCTACGGAGATGTTCTACGATTTGTGGTACTCTTATTCTCTGGAAATCAAAGACTTGACAGCGAGACAATATCGTAGGCAGAATCTTGTGCTTTTCCGTTGTAGCCATAATAAAAATGGCATGTGCTGGCGGCTCTTCCAAGGTCTTGAGAAAAGCATTAAAAGCAGCCTGGGAAAGCATGTGAACCTCGTCTATTATGTAAACGCTATATTTACCAATCTGGGGCGGTATTCTGACCTGCTCTATAAGTTTTCTTATATCCTCGACAGAATTATTTGATGCTGCGTCCAATTCGTGTATATTAAAAGACCGGCCTTCATTAAAAGCACGGCAAGACTCACATTCATTACAGGCTTCGCCCTCGGGCGTGGGATGTTCACAGTTAATTGTCTTGGCAAAGATACGCGCACAGGTAGTCTTGCCAACGCCACGTGGACCTGAGAAAAGATAAGCATGGGCTAATTTCCCGGTCTTTATTGCATTGCGAAGTGTGGTCGTAACAGCCTCTTGACCAACGACATCCGAAAATTTCTGTGGTCTGTATTTTATTGCAGATACTGTGAATTGTTTAGCCATAAAAAATTATTTATAAGTGTGAAAAATATAACATACTACAAAAGAATAAGTTATGCCCAAAAACATTATAAACTTAAGAGCAGTGCTTATCAAATGAAATTGTTTCTTGTCTTGAGCTCTGATTACCAGAAACATAGTGATTAAGCTCGGTAACACCAAAAATACAGCTAAATAGATTATTGACAAAGTCAGATTGAGATATTTTACAAAAAGCCATATCAAGACTACGGTATATATGAGCAACAAACTAATAACCAGAATTTTCGAAGCACTCTGCCCTATTGTGATAGCCAAAGTTTTGTATCCTCTCTTATGATCGCCATTTGAGTCTTCTATATCCTTTACAATCTCACGAACAAAAGTATAAAGAAAGGCAAATGCCGAATAACCAAGCATCCAGAGCGCTGGTATGTTCATATTAATATTCATCGTGCGTATTTCTGGTTTATAATATTCCATGGCTGGCAAAAGATCATAGACAATAATAAGCAATGGAACAAGTGATGCTAAGAATGCAACTATCAGATTACCAAGGAGAAAACTTTGTTTAAAAGAAGAAGAATAAAACCACAGCAGACTAGCAGCTATGAAAAAAATCAAAGAAAAACTCGGATGCCCGATCCTGACAGAGACCACACTACCAAGGATTAAACCTATGACACTGAGAACAATATAGAGAACAATAGCCATATTAGAACTAAAGTAATAGCCAATCACAGGGTCTTTTTGGTTCAATTTATCTGTTTCCACATCAAAGTAATCATTAATAATATAACCTGCTGCTGCAATCAACACAGTAGCTGTAATGAGCAAAATAAAATCAACTAAAGGCAATCTGAACCCCAGACCATAAAGGTTAAAAAAGCTTCCCACAAGACAATATCTGAAAGCCAGAAAAATATAAATTATAATCAGTAAGTTTTGCCAGCGTATTAATCTCAAAATATACTTCATAGTTCATTGATTTTTAAAGACTTGGTACTATGCCAGAGCGCCACTGCCCCACTGCAAACTGCCAGAACTCACGATAAGAAGCGCTTGGGCTTAGTACATAATCTTCGTTGAAAAAACGTGTTTTTATGCGTTTGAATTTAAAAGTAATATAAGTATGCTTTTGCGCAAAATAATAAACCCATACTTCCTGGTTATCAAATTTATAAACAATAGGCGGAGCACCGAAAACAATGTAAATCATGCCCCGATCTGTCATCCAGCCTTGTTTGTGCGTAGTAAAATAATAATTAGCCAGAAACACCCGATTGTAATAAACACGTATCAAATCCTTTGCCTGCTGCGGTGTCTCAGTAATTGAAAGCCAGAAGCTATCCACAGCCAACTTAGGGCTATATGCACTACGAATTTGCTGAAATTCATAGGAATTGGTCAAATAAGCCAAAGGTCCTATCATCTCGCTAGCTCGCTTAACCTGCGGAAAGTCCGAGGAAAACACGACCAAAGTCTTGCCATGCTGCTGGAGCGAATCCTGTGTAATAATGTAAATGCCCTTGGTTGTGAATCTTACAGGCTGCATGGCATTAAAATCAATGATAGTGTCTGCATAAATTCTATGTCCACGGCTACCAATATAAAAAGGTGGCTTGGGCAGTAGCGTATCTTGTGGATAATGATAAGCAAATAAACGTTTTGCACCTGAATTGTGCCTAATCAAATAAAAATCCTGGCTGCTAATTACATGCGTGAAGATAGGCTTAAAAGTCTGGGCATCAGAAACGAGAAAATCATTTGCACAAAAAGGATTGCCAGGATCATTTGATATGAACTTTAGATTAGAGCGCTTGCGATAAAGGTCTTTGACATAGATAGTTATTAGATATGAGCTATCTCTGGGAATCGGAATATCAACAGGAAAAACCAAGTTTTTTTGGCGCTGGTTATATTTTATAACTATAGTTTTTGTTATTGTGTCAAGTATTTCTCTATTGGTGAGGCTGGGAGTCAAACGATAGCTAAACAATACCTTAGCCTGTGAATATTGTCCAGAGGGGTGGAACATCAAGTTTGGCAGATATATATAATTGTAAACAGTTGATACAGAGTCATTTTTATTATAAACAACAAACTCAGGAAATATTGTTGTAGCCTGAGGTCTATAGAGATTGGCAAGATTTATGTATGTACCTATCCCAGGAGCTTGTGGCTTAGGCGTATAGCAAGCTGCAAATATTAGTAACAAAGATATGAAAAGAATGCTCTTTTTGGACAACATTGCATTTGCTTTTGTGTTAGTTTAGTCGGCAAAAGTTTTATAAATTTAAACGAATATTGTAAATTTGAAAAAGTAAGTTTTATTCAAAGCGATAAATATGAAAGCAAAAGGCACGGCAATCAGAGTTTTACCAGAGTTTATAAAAGAGAAATATCCAGCAATATACAATGACTGGCTCAGATCTCTGAGCCCTGAGAGCTACGAAATATTTTCAAAACCAATTTATCCTTCACAATGGTTTGAGATTGCTATAGCACATTCTTATCCAACCAAAATCCTTGCTGACTTAGTCGGCGAGAAGTCAGAAGACCTGGCCGAAAAAATAGGGCAATACAGTGCTGAGAGTGCATTAAAAGGTATTTACAGCATATTCCTAAAGCTTGCTTCGTTGAGATTTACTTTTAACAGGATAAAGGAATTTTTTAAAACTTATTATTCACCTATAGAATTCGAGCTATTAGACAGTGGAGACAATTTTGTTAAATTTAAGTTTGGTTATACTACAGAAGACGAAAATTTATTATATTACAGGAATAAAGGTTGGGGGATCAAACTTATAGAATTATCACTTCATATAAATAATCCATATTTTGAGTTTGATATAATTTCCCACGATAACAATTTATACTATGCAATTTTTACCGCAAAATGGTAACTTAAAGATCAAAAGCCATGAATATAAAAGGAACAGCTGTAAGAGCAATGATTAATTACATAAATAGCCATTATTCAGATCATTATGAAAAATGGCTATCTAACCTGCCAGCTGACTCCAAACGTCTTTTCTATCAAACAATTTTGCCAAGCGAGTGGTATCCTCTATATGAGGCTGCCGTGCAACCTGTAATAGCATTAGCACAGCTCGTTGGGAAAAATGAAGAAGAAATAGCTTATGAAGTTGGTCGATATAGTGCTCAGGAAGCATTGACAGGAGTTTATAAATTTTTCGCTTCTCTGGCAAAGCCTGCCTATATTATCAAGCGTGCTTCAATTATGTTTAGCACATATTATGACCCAATAGATGTCGATTATGATATGCTTGACCCTCGTAAAGTTATGTTAATATTTGGTAAACATAAACACAATGAGGTTTTAATTTACCACCGTGTAAAAGGCTGGATCAATGACCTGGTAATTATCACACAAAAGACAGAGCCCCAAATTGAGCTTTCTATTGTAGATCACATGGACGGTCAGTACTCAGGTAAATTCATAATTGAATGGTAATGAGAAAATTTGATAATAGATGGATTACCAGGGACTTCCAGGACGCAGATTATGAGCAGGTTTTAAATGTCTGGATACAGACCAATCTCACACGTCCAGAACGCGGTGATAATCTCGATATTATCAAAAACACATTGTCAAAAGGCGGTCGGCTGATTATCCTCGAAGACAGCCAGACCCATAAAATCATTGGCACATCCTGGATAACCAATGATGGACGGCGTTTGCACTTGCAGTATTTTGGCATTTTACCAGAATATCAGGGTCAGGGGCTTTCTCATTATCTTATGCAGGAGTCGCTCAGTTTTGCCCACCAAACGGGACTTCAAATAAAGCTCGAAGTGCACAAAGACAACTTTATTGCCAAAAATCTATATGCACATTGGGGATTCAAGCACTTAGGTCCCTACGAAATTCATATTTTACGTAATGTCAAAGATATAAATGTCTAATAATAAACTTATTACTCGCACATGCTATTATCCTTTCCCCGAATTTATTTTGCAAATTCACTACAAGCTATGCAAACAATTTTGTAATTTTGTGTCTTAGAACTAAAAAATAAAAAATGTTTGAAAAAAAAATACAACTGGACAACATAAATCCTACGGATTTCTTTGGTATAAATGACTTGAATATTAATATTTTACGAGATTCTTTCCCAAAAATAAAAATCATTACACGCGGCACGAGCATCAAAGTCATAGGTGAGGAAGAACAGATACACATTTTTGAGACTAAGCTCAAGCTATTGATTGATTTTTACAACCGCTTCCACCGCTTGACAACCAATGACATACAGCAATTACTCACAACAGACTATCAAAGCGTTGACGAGCTTGATGTGGCAAGAAATTCGGATATTCTCGTTTACGGCGTCAGTGGCAAGCCAGTAAAACCCAAGACTATACATCAAAAAGAAATAGTAAAAGCATTCGAGAAAAACGATTTGGTCTTTGCCATTGGACCGGCTGGCACAGGCAAAACTTATATAGCCATTGCCCTGGCGCTCAAGGCACTGAGAGACCGTGTGGTGCAACGCATAATCTTGAGCCGACCCGCAGTGGAAGCTGGAGAAAAACTGGGTTTTCTGCCAGGCGATTACAAAGACAAATTAGACCCATATTTGCAGGCACTCTATGATGCTCTGTATGACATGGTGCCAGTTCGCAAGTTGGAAATGCTTATGGCAGAGCGTGTTATACAAATAGCACCACTGGCTTATATGCGCGG
>JALWCU010000420.1 GCA_027015275.1 Bacteroidales bacterium
GTCTTGCATGTTGTCAATGTCAAAGCGGAACAGTATGTTATGTCCACGCTCTAAGGCTATTTTCTCTATCATTTTACCCATGCGTCCATATCCAATAATAGCGATATTCATATTTTTAGATTTTAAGTTTTTTGTCAAGTCCTATTTTGGCATTAATCTTAGCCATGATTCGCACTAACCTGGGACTGTGTTCCACAAGCGAGCGAATCATTGACCTAAAAAAATTGTGCTGGGTCTGGTCCGATGCGGCCAGATTTATTAAGCTTGTCTATTTGTTTCATCTCATTATCTGTCAGCTCAAAATCCCAGATGTCAAAGTTTTGTTTAATTCTCTCGGGTGTGCCGCTCTTGGGGAAAACAATGAATCCGTGCTGAATATGCCAGCGCAAGGTTACTTGTACGGCTGTTTTGTCGTACTTTTGCCCAATGTTTACAATAGTAGGATGGTTTGCCACCTGTCCCTTGGCTATTGGAGACCATGCTTCGATTGCAATGCCCAGGTCTGTGCAGTATTTAACCAAATCCCAATCAACAAAGAATGGATGAAGCTCTATCTGATTGACTGCTGGAAGAACTTTAAAATTGTTTTCAATGTCTTTTATATTGTTAATCAGAAAGTTACTTACTCCAATTGATTTAACTCTGCCTTTTTCCCATAGCTCTATCATTGCTTGCCATGTATCCAGATAAGACTTTGACAATCCTGGCCAATGAATAAGAAACAGGTCCAGATATTCTGTTTCCAGCTCGTTGAGAATCCTATCATAAACTCGAAAAACATTGTTATATCCGTGGTCTGTGTTCCATATCTTGGATGTGATAAACAGTTCTTGGCGGGGTATATCAATAGATTTGAATGCTTTGGCCAGCTGACGGTGATTGCCATAAATATCTGCTGTGTCAAAATGTCTATATCCCACTTCTACGGCTGTCTGGATAGCCTCTGCGACTTGTTTTTCTTCCGTAAGTCTGTAGGTACCCAGTCCAAGCATAGGTATTTTATTGCCTTGGTTCAAGGTTTTACTTAGCATCTGTTTTGGATTTTTATGATTTTCATCATGGTTTTTGAATATCAAATTTATCATTTTTATACCACAAAATAGAAATTTATCATCAAATGCCCCAGATTAACTACAAAGAAAAAGTTATTGAGTTAATTAATGAAATACGTCAGATGTCAGAAGATAAGCAAAGTTTTGACTATCACAAAACTGCCGGTCTTTTGCAAAAGATTTTATACTATGCAGAGCAATATTTTATTGACAAAAGTATAAAGTATCAGCGCTTGCCGCACAAAGTTCAGGAAATAGAACAGGAAAAACTGCAAGTACTTGCCCGCATAAGGATTTATGTTGAAGCTCTGGAAAAGCTCAGTAATCGCAACAAAGACATGATAGCATTTCTCTCATCTTGGAAGGAAAAGCTCGAGTATGAGGATAGTCTGAGGCATAAAGAGGACAAAGGTTTATAGTTTTTTGTCAGCTTCCTTACCTACGCCTATTATTTTTCCGTTTTTGTTTATTAAAATTTCCCATGGCAAACGGGTTACATGATACAGTCGTACAATTGGTGAATTCCAGAATCTGTGGTCGCATATCACCAGAAAGCCAGGAAGATATTTTGACGCATAAGCTTGTGCACTGTCCTGGTTAATGTCCAGCATTATGGCTATTTTGACCAAGTCTTTGCCTTGGATTTTACCGACGCGCTTGGCTGTCTGTTTGCAGCTATTACACCAGGATGCTGTGAACAAAATATACACACGTTTCCCCCGTAGGCCAGATAGACTAATCTGTTTATTATCAATTGTTTTTGCGCTAAATTGTGGGGCCTGTGCTCCTGGATAAATATTATTTGTAGAGAATTGATGCCGACGTTTATTCAGCTTTATATTCTGGACGAAGTTCTGCAAACGTAACACATGAAGGTTATGTGGATGCGAGACTGACA
>JALWCU010000421.1 GCA_027015275.1 Bacteroidales bacterium
ATTTTATAATTACTTCAGCCGTAAAATGCAGGTCAATCTCATTCTTTCAAGGAGATTCCCAATTCAAATGTTCTCTCTATAGAATTTACGATTATAACAAACCGCCTCTCAGGTAGATTTCCTTTTGCACATCGTAGAAGGGGTTGATACTCCTGTTTTCCACACTTTTTCGGGACACCCACCTAAAACACTGATATTCAATAATATTATTGTATTTTTGGGTGTCCCAAAATTAATCTTATGTTTGTTCGTGAGAAGAAAAACAAGTCTGGAAGCGTTAGTATTCAGATAATTAGCAAGGAAAAAGGGCGGTATAAAGTAGTGAAGACTATAGGCTCCGCCACAGTGTGGCAGAAAATTGAGGAGCTGAAAAGCCAAGCCCGCAAGAGATAAAGAAGATAAAGAAACAACTCGAACTGTATGAAAGTGAGAATGATAAACTTGTTGAACAGGTTTTTGAATCCTTGCAGAACTCAAACATTCGAACGGTAGGGCCTGAACTCATCTTTGGTAAAATATTTGACCATATTGGCTTTGATAAGATTAATGAGGAAATGTTTCGCCATCTGGTGATATCTCGTTTGGCATTCCCTCTAAGCAAACTAAAAACATCCGAATATCTTTACCGGTATCAAGGCATCTCTGTTGGTGTAGATTCAATTTACCGCTTTTTAGATAAGTTGAATAAGCGTTTAAAACCACAGGTTGAACAAATAGCATTTGAGCATACTAAACGGGTTGTAGGCGGTGAAATAACCGTTGTGTTTTATGATATGACGACCCTTTACTTTGAAGCCAGTGATGAAGATGACTTACGCAAGACAGGATTCTCAAAAGATGGCAAACATCAGCATCCTCAAATATTTCTGGGATTGTTGGTGGCTTTAGGAGGTTATGCCATAGGTTATGATATTTTTGAAGGAAATACTTACGAAGGCCATACCTTAATCCCGTTTCTTGAAAAGATTAGTAAGAAATTTGGTTTGGAGAAGCCGGTTGTTATTGCTGATTCAGGCTTATTATCCAAATCCAATATTACCGCATTGGAAAGCAAAAAATATGAATACATCTTAGGAGCAAGAATTAAAAATGAATCGGAGAAAGTAAAAGCAGAGATACTATCCAGGCAATATTCCGATGGTGACACCATAAGCATAGCGCTTCCTGACGACAAAAGGCTCATAATAAACTATTCCGACAAACGAGCGGCAAAAGACGCTTACAATCGTCAAAGAGGGTTAAAACGCCTTGAAAAGCGTATAAAATCAGGTAAGCTTACCAAAGCTAATATCAATAACAGAGGCTACAATAAATATTTAAAATTGGATGGCGAGATATCTATCGAGATAGACTATGACAAATTTAATAAAGATCAACAATGGGATGGACTTAAGGGGTATATCACCAATACCAAATTAAATGACAAAGAGGTTATTGAAAACTACCAAAACCTGTGGCACATCGAAAAAGCATTCAGGATGTCTAAAACAGATTTGAGAATACGTCCTATTTTTCATCACTTGAGGGATAGGATTGAAGCGCATATCTGTATAAGCTTTACTGCATACACAATATACAAGGAATTAGAGCGCATACTGTATAAAGAAAAATCCACCCTGTCAATAAAGAAAGCGGCAGAGCTAACTCACAATATGTATCAGATAATCTATCAGTTACCGGACTCAAAACAAGTAAAGCAGAAACTCTTAGGCATGGACGAGCAACAGCGGGAACTATACGAAATTGTCCTTAAAAATTTTTAGGGTGTCCCGATGCGGAAAACAGGAAAGTATAAAAAAATCCACCAGAACTGTATTCCTGATGGATTTTATAATTACTTCAGCCGTAAAATGCAGGTCAATCTCATTCTTTCAAGGAGATTCCCAATTCAAATGTTCTCTCTATAGAATTTACGATTATAACAAACCGCCTCTCAGGTAGAT